>JBCLEL010000045.1:0-12393 GCA_038913435.1 Chloroflexota bacterium | reverse complement strand
CCCTTCTGGACTCCCCCATTGCCCCTGGAAGTATGGCGTTTGTTTACACAATTGGTATTATGGTCCGGTCACCTGAATGGCAAACCTCTTGCTTCGATAGGTAGGCTATGGATAGGCTAGCGAAAACGAGTTGGCTGGCGGCCGGCCTGGCGCTAGCCGCTGCATTCCTGCCGGCGCCATTTGGCGCTTTATCAGCGATTCCTCTATTGATAGCGGCGTTCTTGCAACCGCTGGCTGGCTTGGCGGCGCTGGCCGTGCTGCTGCCGTTCTCACCGGTATTGGCCATAGTCGCCGGCTGGCAATTTCAGTTGGCCGAGCTAGCAGCGATTTCGATAGTTGCAGGAAGCCTGGTAAAAGTAGCCGTCAGCCGGCCAGGTTTACAGGCGCTTAAACCTAACTTGTTCGATCTGGCGGCGTTGGCGCTGTTGGCGGGAAGCCTGCTATCGTTTATTGCCGTTGAATCATTTGATACGGCGCTGAGAGCCTGGCGTTGGACGATAGTCGAGCCTTTGGCGATCTATCTCGTCGCTCGTTACACTATCAGATCGCGGGCTGACATAAGACTCTTGCTCTGGTCGTTGGCGGCCGGCGCGGTCTTGATTTCGATTTTTGGCCTGATTCACTACCTTTTCAATGTCAACATCATCACCGCCGACGATGTCCGGCGCATCCGCGTCTTCTACGGCTCGCCTAATAATTTGTCATTGATTCTCGGCCGGCTGCTGCCAATTTTGGTGGCGCTGGCCGTTTTTCAAAGGAGTTATTCGTCATCCCAGGAAAGATCACTAATCCGAAGGGATGGGGAGCGAATTCCGGGCTTGCTCGCTGGCCCTCACCCCCTAAATCCCCCTCTCCCACCCGTGGGAGAGGGGGACAAGGAGCTAGGGGGACACCCCCTAGAACCCCCGCCCGAAGTCGCCTCTGGCGACCTTCGGGGCTACCCTGACCAGCTTCAGCGTAGCTTTCGGATATGGCCAGTCGTTGGCTGGATTACCGTCGCAGTGGTGGCCGGTGCCATCGCGCTGACCTTCTCGATTGGCGGGTGGATCGCCGCTTCGGTCGCCGTCATCATTACGGTCTGGCTTTTGGGTCTGCGACGGCAGGCCGGCTTCCTAATTGTGGCCGCTGCACTGTTCGGCGCGTTGTTAGTGGTGGCCGGCCCGGGCCAGCGCGTCACCAGTCATCTATCATCGGAGGACGGGACGACCGCGCTGCGTATATATCTCTGGCAGTCGTCTCTCCGAATGGCGCTCGATCATCCGATTCTTGGCGTCGGGCCGGACAACTTTATTCGTCAGTATCAAAGCTACCGCTTGCCGGCTGCCTGGCAGGAGCCGGACCTGTCACATCCACATAATGCGCTGCTCGACTTCTGGTTGAACGCCGGCCTTTTTGGCCTGGCCGCGCTTGCATTATTGATTGTCGGGTGGATTATCCACCTCCACCACGTTTTGAAACGGGCGGATCGGGAACGGCGCGTTTACGCCGCCGGCTTGGCCGGCGCTGGCGCCTATGCATTGCTCCACGGCCTGATTGACAACTCCTATTTCCTGATTGATTTGGCGCTGTGGACTTGGCTGGCGTCTGCTATATTAGGCAAACTGCCGTATCTGGAGGAAACGTGAGCTGGGAGCGCGGGCGTCTCGCCCGCTCCGGGCGGCATATTAGGCAAACTGCCGTATCTGGAGGAAATGTGAGGGTACTGGTAACCGGTGGCGCCGGGTTCATCGGCTCCCACCTCTGCGCCCGACTGTTAGAACGTGGCGACGATGTGATCTGTTTGGACAACTTCATCACTGGCCGACGCCAGAATGTGCGCGAGTTGGAACAGTCGCCGGCTTTTCAATTGATCGAGGCGGACGTATCCGAGCCGTTTGATGTGCAAGCGGATGCCGTCTTTCACCTGGCAAGTCCGGCCAGTCCTCTAGGCTACCTGAAGTACCCGCTGAAAACCGCTTTGGCGAACTCCTTTGGCTCCTTTAATGCGCTATGCCTGGCGGAAAAATACCAGGCTAAGTTTTTGCCGGCTTCCACCTCTGAGGTCTATGGCGATCCATTAGAGCATCCACAGCGGGAGGAGTATTGGGGCAACGTCAATCCAATCGGCATGCGCGCCTGCTACGATGAAAGCAAGCGTTTCGCCGAGACGTTGACCAGCATCTTTGAAAAGAAAAACGGCGTTGACGCCCGGATCGTCCGCATATTCAACTGCTATGGCCCCCACTCCGACCCGGATGACGGGCGCATCGTGCCAAGCTTCATCTCGCAGGCGTTGCGCGGCGAGCCAATCACAATCTACGGCGCTGGTAGTCAGACACGCAGCCTGTGCTATGTCAGCGACCTGGTTGACGGGTTGTTGAAGGCGATGTTCACCGATGGGACCAGAGGCCGGGTGTACAACCTCGGCAGCCCGGAAGAGCACACCGTCCTTGAATACGCGCAGATCATAAAGCGGCTGACGAGGTCGAACTCACCTATCGTTCACGTGGACCCTATCAGCGAGGACGATCCACGCCGGCGCCAACCCGACATCAGTCGCGCCAGAAATGAGCTAGGGTGGCAACCGGTGGTCGGACTTGAGGAAGGGTTGAGCCGAACAATCGAGTGGTTCCGTTCCGAGCTGGTTGACCGGATTGCGTAGCGTCATAGCTAACCAGGAGTTTCGACGCCTCGATCTAGCTTTGGTGACTGCAACCGGCTTTTTCACCGCATTGCTCCTCCTACTGGCGCCGATCAAGATCGCGGCCGGTGTCATCTTGGCGCTTATCGGCGCAATCATCATCCTGAGCAGCGCGATGGCCGGCCTGCTGTTGGTCGTTCTGCTAGTGCCGTTTGGCCTACTATCCGCGCAGATAAGCGGTATTCAGGGTATATCAGCGGCTGAGATAGTCTTGGTCCTGACCATTGCCGTTGTGTTGGCTAGGGTATTCGCTTTGGGCAGCGGACGGTTGCGGCTTCCAGCGGTCGCGATTGGGCCGGTGGCTCTGATATTGGTGATGCTACTGTCAACGAGTCAGGCTATCGCTATCGGACCGGCCGTCAAAGAGATTCTGCGCTGGCTCGAAGTGGCAGTGGCAATCGTAGTTGCGATGGCCGCCGTCCGCGACCAGATCTCGCTCCAATGGCTGCTAATCATCCAGGCTTTGGCAATCGCGGCACAAGCGATGGTAGGCATTTATCAGTTTTTCACCCAGACTGGCCCGCCCAGCTTCATCATTGGCCCTTTTCTGCGCGCTTACGGAACGTTCGGCCAGCCTAATCCCTACGCTGGCTACCTGGTCGTAGCCGGCTTGCCGCTTGTCTTTTGGAGCGTCAGCAAAATCTGGCGCTGGCTGGTCGGATCGGAGAAATTGGCGATATGGGAACTATTTGTCGTCGTGGCGAGCGCCGGCGCGGGCCTGGGCCTGCTGATGAGCCTGAGTAGGGGCGCCTGGCTGGGCATTGCCGCCGGTGCGCTGGTAGCCGCCGTTGTCCTTCAGCGCCGGCTGGGCAACGTGTTGCGTCTGGGGCTGGGGGCTGGATTGCTCGCCGGGTTAACCCTCGTACTGGAGTTGGTTCCGGAGTTTATCCTGCGGCGATTTGAACCGGTTCTGGCTTATTTCCGCTGGTTCGACCCGGCAGGCGTAGTGCCAAACGCCGAGAACTGGGCTATCGTTGAGCGAATGGCGCACTGGGACGCCGCCTGGCGGATGTTCCTCGATCATCCGTTGCTGGGAGTTGGCCCTGGCGCCTATGTAGTCGAGTATGAACACTACGCGATAATGCCCTGGTGGACCGACCCGCTTGGTCACGCTCACAACATCTACCTGCACATGTTGGCCGAAGTAGGAATAATTGGCCTGCTGATCTATCTGGCAATGGTCATATTGTGGTTTGCGGCCAGTTGGACATTTGTTCACGCAAGTCTGACCGGCCAGGCGCGACGCTGGCTGCCGCTCCAAGCCGGCGTCCTAGCGATGCTGACCGCTTTGTCGGTCCATAACTTTTTCGACAACCTATATGTGCAGGGAATCAATATCCAAGTGGCCATCTGGGTGGGAATCGCTGCTAGACTATATGCGATGACCCAGAGCAGCCAAGACAAAGCTATTCCCAGTACGCACCAAAAAACAGGTTGATGATAGATGACTCTCGACAGTGATTATCACGAAGTCGGCGATTGCTTCGTCGCTTCGCTCGCAATCGTCACGTGCCGCTTGGCAGCGGCGCCACGAAAGATGAAAATGCTGGCCGGTAGGGGCAACCCCCTGTGGTTGCCCAACCGTGACCGACGGCCACGCGAACAGGGCAGGCACAGGGCAGGCACAGGGGCCTGCCCCTACGGGGTAGGCCGGCAAGATTCGTTTTCAGAGCAATGACACTGTCACCTGTCATTGCGAGTCCTTCTTGGGAAGGACGAAGCAATCTCATAGGCGTCGTTTATATACTGCTGAGTCTGGCAGCTATCACCAACTCGGTTTTTGGTGCATCCCGATTCTCAGGCCGATCACTAGTTGGAACAGGCGTTGAATACTATTGAAACCGATCAGTCGGCTTTGAAGCCGGTTGAGACACCACAGGGATCAGAAGTAACCAGCGGGGACCTATCACTTGGCCGGCGGATGCGCGACCCGCGTACGTTGCTGTCCTTTGGCGTCGCCATCGCATTAATAACCTTTCTGCTCACACGGGTTAACCTTGACGTTGAGCGCACCTGGCAGACGATCCTATCGGCCAATCTTTGGCTCCTTGTCGCCGGATTAGTTGCCTATTACACGACATTTCCCCTGCGTGGCCTGCGCTGGCGACTTATGCTGACGAACGCTGGCTTCCGACGTGAGGATCTGCCAAGTCCGCTCAACCTGGCCCGAATCGTCTTCCTCTCCTGGTTCGCTAACTGCCTGATTCCGGCCAAGCTGGGCGACGTGTACCGTGCCTACTTAGTAAAACGCTCGGTCGGAATCTCGCTAACGAAGGCCGGCGGCACAATCGTCGCCGAACGAGTAATAGACTTTGCGGTGGTGACGGCGCTGCTGGCGATCACCGCAGTAATCAGCTTTCGCGGACGGCTACCTGGACAGATCACTGTATTTCTTGAGGTCGGCTCGGTTCTCGTCGTACTCGGCGCCGTCGGACTGTTGGTGATGAGGCGTTGGCATCAGCGACTCACCTCGATTCTTCCACTCCGTATCCAGGGAATCTACGGCCGGTTTAGAGAGGGCGCAATTGGTTCGTTTGGTAGCTACCGTTGGCTGATCGTGTTCACGTTCTTGATCTGGGCCAGCGAAGTCGTCAGGCTGTTCTTTGTGACCCGGTCGGTCGGACTACGGCTAACCGATTCACTGCCGCTGGAGATCACCATGCTAGTTTTCCTAGCATTGGGATCGGCGTTGCTAACCTCGCCGCCAGGCACGCCAGGGGGCCTAGGCTATGTCGAGGCGACTCTAGCTTGGGCGCTGATCTTGCTAGGCGCCGAGCCGGAGATCGCAATCGCCGTAGCATTGCTAGACCGGGCGATCAGCTACCTTAGCATTGTCGTATTCGGCGCGGTCACCTACATCTTTTACCAGAAAAAATGACCGGGCAGGCAATTAAGGCCCGGACTCTTTGAAGGGTTCGTAATGCCGAGTTTTGAGGATATTTCTTGCGTATCGGTTTCGACTACTCGCCGGCGGTGAACCAACGGGCCGGCATAGGCCGCTACACCCGCTGTACGGTGGCCGCCTTAGCTGAGCTGGACAAAAATAACGAGTACGTGCTCTTTTATCCGAACCGTGACCCGAAAGTTGACGCTGCGCCTCCTTCCGCGCCGAATTTTGAGATTATCGAGCTTCCAGTCTCCGAGCGCACATTGAACACTCTCTGGTTTCGGCTTGGCATACCATTTCCGGTAGACCTCATCACCGGCCCGGTAGATGTCTGCCATTTCGCCAACTTCACGCTGCCGCCGCTACAAAATGGCGCTTCCGTCTTAACGGTCCACGACCTGTCGTTCTTACTTTATCCGGAGTACGCTGAGAAAGGATTGCGTGATTATCTGGAGCGAATCGTTCCACCTTCAGTGGCGGGCGCAACACTGGTCTTAGCGGATTCGGCCAGCACGCGCAACGATCTGATGGTACTGCTCGACGTTCCGCCGGAGCGGATCGAGGTGCTGTACGCCGGCGTCGAATCCCGGTTCGCGCCAGTAACCGACGAGGTTGTGCTGGAAACGACCCGCCGCAAGTACGGTCTCACCTTTCCTTTCATACTAACTCTCAGCACCATCGAGCCGCGCAAGAACCTGATTGGCTTGATGCAAGCGTTCTCACAGCTCAAAAAGATGGAAAAGACGCCGCACAAGCTGGTCATCGGCGGCAGCTTGGGTTGGTTGTACGAGGAGACCTTGCATTTGGCCGAGACCATAGACGTCGCCGATGACATCATATTTCTCGGCTACGTATCAGAGGAAGACCTGCCAGCCCTTTACACCTTGGCAGACATTTTCGCGCTAGTGTCGTTTTATGAAGGTTTTGGCCTGCCGGTACTGGAAGCGATGGCTTGCGGTACGCCCGTAGTCGGCTCGAACAGGTCGTCTATGCCGGAGATAATCGGCGACACCGGCTTGTTGGTATCGCCGCACGATACTGAAGCGATTGCCGATGCATTCGTCACTCTCCTGCGGGATAAAGAACTGACCGCCGATCTAGCAATCAGAGGGCACGAACGGGCGCGACTCTTTAACTGGCGTTCGACGGCCGAGCAGCTTTTAGCCCTTTATACTCGGCTGGTCGCCGCGAAGTCGGCATGAAAGTTGCACTAAGCGGATATTTCCTGGCCCTCCCTCACACCGGTACCGGTCGCTACGCCCGGCGGTTGTTGGCCGGCCTGGCAAACCACCCCGAGCTAGAGTTGGTGGTCTTGCCGGCGCCTGTGCATGCCGACGGCGCAAACAGGCTACGGCGTGGCGTTGAACTGCTGGCGAAGGTCTTCAACGAGCAGTACGCCGATCTGGTGCGCGCCCGCCGGCTGGGCGCTGACCTCGTCCACTTTCCCTATTTTGCCGGGCCGGTCTTTACACCAATGCCATTTGTGACGACAGCGCACGACCTGGCCCCATTGAGGTTTCCAGAATATGCGCCAAGCGCCTTAGCCAAGCTCTACTTCCTGCTGACAAGGGCCGGAGCGCAGCGGGCTAAGCTGATAATCACTGATTCTCAGGCGTCGGCCATCGAGATCAAGGCGATGCTTGGGCTAGCGCCGGCCAGGATCAAGGTCGTCCACTTGGCCCCCGACCCGGCCTTCTTCGAGCCGGTGACCGGTGACCAAGCTCAGGCGACATTGGGCAAATTCGGCCTCGAACCCGACGGCTACTTTTTCTACCCCAGCGGCTACGACCGGCGCAAAAATGTGGGGCGGTTGATAGTAGCCTATGCTCTGCTAGCTACCCGTAAGCCGACCGTTCCGCCATTGGTGATGGCAGGAGTGACACCTCCGCCAAACCGGACTATTTTTGACGCGCGCGGCGCGGTCAAACGGTGCGGTGTAACCGAGCGTATCAAGTTCATTGGCCCGATACCGGACCAGGAGCTTCGTGTCCTCTACAATCAGGCCCGGGCGGTGGTTTACCCCTCACTGTACGAGGGGTTCGGCTTGCCGCCGCTGGAAGCGATGGCGGCCGGCGCCGCGGTTGCCGTCTCAAACCAATCGTCGCTGCCGGAGGTCGCCGGCGACGCCGCTCTTCTTTTTGATCCGAATGATCCTCTCCCCATCTCATTCGCCCTGGAAGAATTGATGCAGAACGACGAGCTGGTCACCGCTCTGCGTGAGGCCGGCCAGCGACAAGCCGGCCGCTACAGTTGGCAGAGGGTATTGACGGAGACCGAGCAGGCGTACCACGAGGCGCTGAACTGATGAAGGCATTGATCGTTTCTAAGGCGCTGGTTCGCGCGGCCTATCAGCAGAAGCTACTTGACCTGAAAAGGCTAGGTTGCGAGGCGCGCGCCTGCGTCGCGTCGAGTTGGATCGAAGACGGACACCCAACTCAATTGGAGGTCCTGCCGGCGGCCAGCGATCTGATCCGCCCGCTGAGAATCCGATTCAATGGTCATTTTCATTTTCATTATTATCCAACTCTCGCCGCCGAGATTGATGAATTTGGGCCAGATTTGGTATTTGTTGACGAGGAACCTTACAACTTCGCCAGCTTTCAAGCGGTGAGGCTGGCCGCCGCCCGCCGATTGCCCGCAATTTTCTTCACCTGGCAGAACCTGGACTGCCGGCTGCCACCGCCGTTCTGGATGATCGAGAGGTATGTCTATTCGCATTGCCGGGTGGCAATCGCCGGCACTCGGTCGGCGGAAAAAGTGCTGCGCGAGCGGGGCTACCGAGGGCAGGTGGTTGTCACGCCCCAGTTTGGCGTGGATACCGAAGTATTCTCACCCAAGCCTCTGGAAGAAGACCGCGGCTTGGTGATCGGCTATGTGGGTCGGTTGGTCCCACCGAAGGGTGTTCATCTGCTGATCGAGGCGGCGGCCGGCGGCATAGATGGCGACTGGCGACTGGTGATTGCCGGCTACGGGCCGATGAGTGAGTTCTTACAGCGAGCAGCGGTCCGGGCCGGCCTCGCTCAACGGTGCGAGTTCATCCCGCAAGTCCCTTCAACCGAGGTGCCGGCCCTGTTGCGCCGGCTGGATGTCCTGGTGCTGCCTTCGCTGACAACCTCGCGCTGGAAGGAGCAGTTTGGCCGAATCCTGGTCGAGGCAATGGCCTGCGGCGTCGCGGTCATCGGCAGCGATAGCGGAGAGATTCCGGCCGTCATCGGTGACGCCGGATTAGTCTTTCCAGAGAACGACGCCACCGCTCTGCGCCAATGCTTGCAGCAGTTGGCCGGCAACACGGCGCTGCGCCGTCGGTTGGCTGAGCGCGGACGGCAACGAGCGGTCGAGCTGTTCAGCGCCGAACGCATCGCCCGCGATACCTATCGCGCGTTTGAGGCGGCGCTAGCGTGACCCGCATCGGCCTGAACGCCGGCCTGCTCAATCTCGATCCCAACTACCGCAGCGCCGGCATTAGCAACTATATACGCCATCTGTTAGCAAACCTTGAAATGCCGGCCGGCCTGCGCCTGGAGGTCTTTAGCCCGAAGCCGGCGCTGGCTGACCGCCAGCCGACGACCGGTTGGCACTTTGCCGGCGCCTCAGTAAAGCATCCCTTGGTCCGAATCGTTTGGGAACAGACAATCCTGCCGGCTTGGTGCCAGGCATTGGGAATAAGAGTCTTGCACTCGCCGGCTTACGTAGCGCCGCTGGCGCTGGCGGCTCGTTCGATAGTGACGGTCCACGATCTCAGCTTTGAACTGTTTCCGGCCATGTTTAATCGCTCTAACTCATTCTATCTGAGCCGGTTCACCCGGCTATCGTTGAGCAGGGCTGATCTTGTCATCGCGGTGTCCGAGGCTACCAAACGAGACATAATCAAGCTATATAGTATTCGACCTGAACGCATAACTGTCATTCATAACGGTGTGGATGAAAGGTTCGTGCCAGCTTCAGCCGAAGTCGTGGAAGGGATTAAACGCCGGCGGGGACTGCCGGAGCGATTCTTTTTCTACTGCGGCACCCTGGAACCACGGAAAAATGTCGGCGGACTGATTCGCGCTTACGCCCGATTGCCGGCCGACTTGCGCGCGGCGATGCCGCTGATCGTCGCCGGCGCCGCAGGCTGGCACTTCAAGCCGGTCTTTCATTTAGCTGAATCGCTTGGGCTGGCCGATGGGGTGAGGTTTGTCGGGTATATCGGCCGCGAGGAACAATCGCTGTGGTATAATGCGGCCACTGTGTTTGTTTACCCATCGTTATACGAGGGTTTTGGCCTGCCACCACTAGAGGCTATGGCCTGTGGCGCCCCCACAATTGTCTCTGATCGCGGTTCGCTACCTGAGGTCGTCGGAAGTGGCGCTATCATTGTTGATCCGACTAACTATGATGGGCTGGCGGCAGAGATGAGCCGGCTGGCGCAAGATGCGGAGTTGCGCCGCGATCTCAGCCGGCGGGGCATCCAGCAAGCAGCCGGCTTCGACTGGCGACAGACTGCCCGTCAGGTGGAGAGGTTGTATGCGGACGTTGCCACCGACCTCGCCTGAATCGGTCGGGCAACCGCCCAATAGCTCGCCGGCGCCGGAACCTCCCCGCGCTGCCGCGAAAAAGTCACTGGCGAGCGCCTTGCATCCCTGGTTATTTACAGTTGGCGACGCGTTCCTCATTAACCTCGCCTTCGTACTGGCCTGGTTCATCCGCTACCAGCTTGAGTTTGGCCGGGAGGTCGCCGAGCAGGACTATCTGCCGCTCGGCAGCTATACGACGATTCAACTCGTGCTGACCGGACTGATGCTGACCAGCTTTTGGCTGCAAGGTCTTTACCGGCGACGGCGACGGTTGGGTTGGGCCGACGAGGTCGCGGTTTTCGCAACCGGCTCGCTGGTCAGCGTCGCGGCCTTGATCGTTGGCGTCTTCTACGTCCGGCCATTCGGCTACTCGCGGCTGATCTTCATTTATGCGTTGGTTCTGTGCGTGGTTCTTCTAACTATCAGCCGGGCGGTCGTCGCATTGGTTCGTGACTACCAGCGGCGGCACGGCATCGGGCTGCGACGAGTATTGGTCGTAGGGGACAGTAGGGTGGGTCCCACAATCGTTCAAAACATCGTCGCTCAACCAGAGCTAGGCTATCAGATAGTTGGATTTGTCAACGATCAGCCGCAGGATAAGATTGGCCGCATCCCATATTTGGGCGCAGTAGCCCAGACCCCTGACCTCATTCGCCAGCATCAGGTTGAGGAGATCATCATTGCCCTTCCGTCGGCTTCTCATCAACAGGTCACCCAGCTAGTGATGGCCTGCGACCGCAACAACGTGGCCTTTCGCATCGTACCGGACTTCTTTGAGCTGAGCTTGAACCAGCTCGATGTCGAAGACATCAATGGCATCCCACTGATTGGCCTGCGCGAGGCGCGGTTGCCAACCCACCAGTTTCTGCTCAAGCGCATCATAGACGTGATAGTCTCGCCTATTTTGTTGGTTCTCACCTCGCCGCTGGTGGCGCTCATCATCATCTCTATCAAGCTAAACTCAGCCGGGCCAGTCTTCGTGAAGCAACAGCGCATCGGCCGGCTGGGCAAGCCATTTACCTTTTATAAATTTCGTTCGATGGTGGCGGATGCGCAAGACCAGCTTACCAGCTTGTTGGTGCAAAACCAGGCTGACGGCCCCATATTCAAGATGAAGGACGACCCAAGAGTTACCTACGTAGGCAGGATAATCCGGCGGTTCAGTATGGATGAGCTTCCCCAGCTTTACAATGTTTTACGAGGAGAGATGAGCCTGGTGGGGCCGCGTCCGGCCTTCCCGCATGAGGTCGAGCAGTACCGAGACTGGCACCTGCGCCGGCTTTCGGTGGCGCCGGGAATGACTGGGTTGTGGCAGGTCTCCGGCCGCAGCGACCTGCCGTTTGACGAGATGGCGCTGCTCGACCTGTGGTACGTTGAGAACTGGTCGCTTAGCCTGGACCTGAAGATACTTTTGCGGACTATTCCAGCGGTTCTCTTTGGCTACGGCGCCTACTGAGCGCGAGGTTAACCGACATTTGGCCCTGCGAGATTATCTAGAAATCATAATTTCCCGGCTTTGGGTGGTGACGATAGTTTTCGCGGTCGGGGTGGTTGCCAGTGTGGTCAGCGTCTTAGCCGTCCCCCAAGCAACGACGCCTTACCAGGCGGTTATCAAGGTGTCAGTATTGCCGCAGGCGGAGCCGCGCAGCGACCGCTACTACACTTACGACGAATACTACGCTTACATCGCTTCCGAATTCTTGAACGACGATTTGATGGACTTCATTGAGTCGGCTTCCTTCGCCAGAAAGGTGCGCGAGTGGTTGGCGAGTGACGGTCGTCCTGCCGCTGAAGGCTCTTTCCGGGCTAAGAAGACGCATAGGGTGCTCACAATCACTGCTACGTCACCAACGGCTGCCGGCGCAACGAACTTGGCGATGGCGGCCGCGAAATTGTTGGTTGATCCGACAAAAGGCCCCGAACTTTTCTCCCTTATTAGTCGGCAGAACCCGACAGTCACCATTCTGGAAGAGCCAACTATCGTCGCCGGGCCGGTCGGCGGCCGGCTCTGGTTAGACCTGGGGCTGCGCGTCTCACTGGCGCTAGTGGTGGCCTTAGCCCTGGCCTTTCTACTGTACGGCCTGGACGACAGCGTGAGAACGCCGGCTGAGGCCCGCGAATCCCTGGCCGACCTGGCGGTGCTGGCGGAGGTCCCGCGTTCGCCCGGCCGGCGCCGCTGAGGTCCTTGTAGAGGCGTATTGATGAACTTTAATAGCTTAATCGGGTAATGCGCCCGGAGCGCAACGTTGCGCAGGTTAGGGCGAGAGATC
>JBCLEL010000044.1:0-12511 GCA_038913435.1 Chloroflexota bacterium | reverse complement strand
GTTAGCTTGACACTAGCCATTCATAACCTCTTGAATGCCAGATTATGCGTATAGATGACGCACATCTGGGTGACCAGATGGGAATATTAGCAACTTCCGGCGACGGCAAAGGCGGTCAGCCGGCTTTAGCCATCCCGCACTCGTAGAGAGCTACAGGAGGCAACGTTATGAGTCGATGGGGATATGCCAATGTAAACATGGGGGACAAACAACCGCAGATAACGACAACCGACGCATCCGTGGCGGAAGAGGTTTTTGCGGCATTGAAGAAGGCGATCCCGTCCGCCCGAATGTCCAGGAGCGAAACGTTCGATAAGCTGCAGGTCTGCTGCGCAGATTTTGATCGGCTTGAAGGAATGGACTGGGCCGTCAAGTTATGGATCGTTGCCAAGCTCTGTGACCTTGGATGGGAACCATTCTCTAGAGATGCCTTTAGCATTACGTTGCGGAGAGACTACGGTCTTAGGGCAACTGAGCCATCGGGCCCTCTTTAGTCCCTATGAGGCTTGGCGAAGGAGGTCTATGACAGGAAGTGAGACCGCTGCTTTCAGAAAACTTCGGCTACATATCGACAATAGGAAGCCGGAACCGCCAGATGGCGATGCAGTCGCGGCAATCAGACAAGAGGCGTCGAAGAAAAGAATGGTACGACGGTCGACGCTCACGCAGACTCAGGCGCTTCAGCTTGCTTTAAGAAGCGCCGTACAATCTCCCCGGCCTCCTCATCAAGCTGATCTGCGCGCAAAAAAGAAGTTATCTCTTCACTCGTGTACTCGCGCAACGTGATGTCCTCTCTGGTCCGGGTGGCAACTAGCAGCAGATCGAGGCTCTTTTAGGTATCCGGTAGCTACGACCTAGCTGTGAAGCGACGATCTTTCCCTGTCGAATGTATCGGTAGATCGTCTCACGGTTTAGTTGCAAGTAGGTGGCCGCCTGGTCCGGCGTCAAAATCTCCGATGTCAACTCAGCCATTGGTCAATCCAACGATCATACTTTTGTCTATTCATCACGACCTGAGTGTATTATAGATGATATAAGTATCAAACGGCCACCTAGCTAGCGACCGCCTCCGGCCTCCGGTAAACCAGCCGGCCGGCCTGGATCACCGCGATGTTCCGCCTGATATACTACCGTCGTCGAGTCATGCAATAGTTCTCAGACAAGGAGGGTAACAATGCCGAGATACGTTCATCTCATAAAGTGGACCGACCAGGGCGCTCGCAACATCAAGCTGTCGCTCGAACGCTCGAAGGCGGCCGAACAAGCGTTGCAGAAAGTCGGTGGCAGGTTCGTTGACACCGTCTATACTATGGGCCAGTATGACCTCGTAGTCATCACCGAAGCGCCGGACGACGAGACGATCATGGCCTTTCTGTTGCAAATCGCCAGCTTGGGCAACGTCCGCACCGAGACGTTGAAGGCGTTCTCCCGCGAGCAGATGCAAGCGATCATCGAGAAAGTCCCCGGCTGAGTAGTCAAGCTGATTCGAGAAGAAGTCATCCGCGAAACTCACCGCTGTTTGCCGCATCAAGTTGCCCCTCCGGCCGGACTTAAAATAGAATGGCGATGGTCAAATGACGCCAAAGCTTTAGCGGAGTAAGTCCCCGTTTGCCAGCCTCCAAACGCGATGTCCTAGTCACGGTCGGAATAGGTCTGGCGGTCGGCCTATTCAGCGGACTGTTTGGCGTAGGGGGTGGCGTGCTGGCGGTGCCGGCGATGGTAGGCTTGCTGTCCATCCGCCAACATCAGGCCCACGGGACTTCGCTGGCGGCCATAGTGGTGACATCAGCAGTTTCGGGGCTAGTCTACGCCTTGCGCGGTGATATAGACTGGCGGCTGACGGCAGGGCTGTTGGTAGGCACTGTTATTGGCGTCTCCATCGGCGCGAGGCTGATGGCAAAGATTCCCGCTCAGACGTTGCGTAAACTATTTGCGGTTGCGCTTCTTCTGACTGGCCTGCGCATGCTGGTCGGCTAGCGATGGATATAGAACCGCTCCGGCTGGCACTGGAAATCACGATTGGCCTGGCCGTTGGCATTATCAGCGGAATCCTGGGCATCGGTGGCGGTGTGCTGCTGGTGCCGGCGATGGTGTTTCTACTACAAGTCAACCAGCATACCGCCCAGGGAGTGTCGCTGGCCGTCATCGTGCCAACCGCCATCGTAGGTAGCCTGTCGCACTACCGACAGGGCAATGTATTGGTCAGCACGGCGGTATTGCTTGGCGCGGTCGCCGTAATCGGCGCGGTGATCGGCGCCGTCGCCGCCGGCTGGATCGAGGAAGTGACGCTCCGACGACTCTTTGGTCTATTCACCATCGCGATTGCAATGCGTATGTTTCTGAGCAATAGGAGGTAGTTGCCAATGGACACTTCGGACACACCGGAGAAGATAGCCCAGGAAGTGCGAGGCTGCACTTTGTGTCCACTGTCCAATACTCGCAAGCAGGCAGTGCCTGGCGAAGGTCCAGCCAATCCGACGATGATGTTCATCGGCGAGGGTCCGGGCTACCACGAGAACGAGCAGGGCCGGCCTTTCGTTGGGCCGGCTGGCCAGTTCTTAGAAGAACTGCTGGCCTCGATTGGGCTGAAACGGAGCGACGTGTTCATCGCCAACGTGGTCAAGTGCCGGCCTCCCAACAACCGCGACCCGATGCCGTCGGAGATCGCCGCCTGCGACCCGTACCTGGAACGCCAGATCAAGCTGTTGAACCCAAAGATCATCGTGACGCTGGGTCGCTACTCGATGGCGAAGTTCTTTCCCTCCCAAACGATCAGCCGGCTGCACGGCCAGTCCCGCTTGCGCGAGGGGCGCTACTACCTCGCGATGTACCACCCGGCCGCCGCCTTGCACAATCCGGCCTTGCGCAAGGACATCGAGGAGGATATGAAAAAGCTCGGCGCACTTCTAAAAGAGGTCAGCGCCGCCGGCCAGCCGCCGGCGGTTGAAGAGCCGCAGCAGCTTCGCTTATTCTAGGAATCTGACACAGCTGTGGCTAGCGCCGCAAAGTGACAAACCCAGCGGAGTAACGCGTGCACCTAGAACAAAACAAAGAGTCCGTTAAGCCCTTTCCGAGATTAAGCGCACTGCACGAGCGTCACCGTGGAGTAACGCCTGCATTAGCCACTGTATACGAGGAGGCTGCATCAGTTTGCCTGAGCAGATATCATACACCGCCCACAACTTTGACAGTTTCTCAAGAAGATCAACCTAAATCTCAGTATTCTGCCGACTGGCGCCTTCCTACTGCAAGGGAACGGGCCGTATATGCAAACCAGGATCACGCAACAGAGAAAGGTGCGTACGGACTTGCATTGGGAGCAGCAGAAGTTCACCTTGGCCTAGTAGCTGTAGGGCAAGCAGAAGGACGCACTGGGGCAGACTACTACCTTATGCCGTTATCAAACGCTAGTATAGAGGAAGATGATGCCGAGATTAATTTGGAGGATGCTATTCGCTTGGAGATCTCAGGTATTGACCGTAGTGATGATTATATTTTCCTCGCTCGACTCAGACATAAAATCGAGCAAACTCGTAGGGGCAAGTCGAATCTGCCGGCTTTAGCAGGCGTGGTGGCATTTAATCTGTGTCGGATTGGTTTCCGTAGGTTATAAAAATCTCTGTGGATATTCATCGCCAAGTAGAAGATTTAATGGGCCAGGCTGATATGCTGATGGCCAAGGGCATAAAGGATAAGGCCGCCCCATTGTACCGGCAAGCTGCTGAGCTTGAATCTCAAGTGTTTGACGGTATACCCATTTCACGACCCAGGACACGAGGCATCATCGCAGTAAGTACAGTTGCACTTTACAGAAAAGCAGGGGAGCTAGCTAAGGCAATCCGCCAAGCTCACCGGTATTTAACTGATCCCGAATTACCAGAATTTGCCCAAGAAGAGTTGCGAGACCTGTTGTTTGAGTCGTATCGTGAGCAGAAGGCTCGTGCTTCGGGTCATGTCTTAGGTATGAAAGGGCTAGCCGTATCTTTCAGTCGAGGCTCTATAGGTCTCGGAGTAGCACGCTTAGATACAGTAGTTCTAAAACTTCAACAGTTTGAAAGATACATCTTACGGGTTGGAGAGTGGGTGGCAGGCAAACAGTTTCGAGAAGGAGGCCCTCATGAGCCAGATGTGCTTCAAGCGTGTACGCCTGTTTTAAGCGAGCCGTCGGCTGGAAGTTTTCAGTTCGAGCTGCGCCTGGAGACCCCGTTACAACCTCCTTTGCCGTCACTTGTTTCTGACCTATCACTGACGCCAGAGCGGATCACAGAAACAGCATTCAGGATCTTGGACATCATTGCAAGTCCATCGACAGTACCGGAAAACCGGAGGCAAGACGCACGACAGCAGCGGCTCACCCTTGATAAGGTGGACATCAGTGCCTCGACTAAACAATTTGAACAGGAGATTCCTGACGATCAGTATCGAGAGACATTCCTGAAGCTTGTCCGTAATCTTGTGCCAGATGGCAAACACGTAGGGGAAATAAGGATCAGTACGATCAGTGGGGGTGGAAGTGCATCTATGGTACTCACACCCGAATTACACAAGATCATCCGTAGACATCTTTCACGGTATATCCCGGAACCAGAACGGGAGAATGTCCAGGTTGGAGTGCTTCGGGCGTTACATCTGGATAAGGGTTGGATTGTATTAGTAAGCAACGGTCAGGAACATATGTGTTACATTCAACAGCACAAGGTTTTTGATGATGTAGTAGGGCCTTTCGTCAATCACCGTGTTCGGGTTCCTGGACAATTGACCGGCACAGGCAGGCAGCGTAAGTTTGTCCTCCGAGATATTGTTCTCGACATTGAGGGCACAGATTAAGCCAGTACTATCTACGATCAATGATCTGCTACCTCTAGTTTCAGGCTATATCGTCACTGAGAACTTATTTGACCGTCCCGACGATTGTAGGCGCCGCAAGTCCTGTCTATAATACCAACCTAAAGCCCGGACGCCGCCTGACGGGTCATTAACCTAATTTTGGAGGTACGAGCATGTCTAGCGCAAATACGCTTAACGCTACTGCAATCCGGCTGATCGAAGCCTTCACCACACCGCCACCTGGCCGATTTCCATCCCATCTGTCCGAGGGGCCGGGCCTGGCCTTCTCTTACGCCGGATTGCCGCAGGGCGAGGCGATGGGCCGGCTCCAGGTGATGGACGACCGGCGTGACAACTCTGATCCGGCCCATCCGACGCGCCGGGTGCGTCTGCTGGACTCCAAGAGTGGCCTTCAGGTGACGCTTGAGTACGTCTTCTATCCCCGGCACAACGCCGTTGTCTACGGCGCTGTCCTCGAAAACACCGGCTACGATCTTATCCAACACCTGACCACCCTCCACTCATACGATCTGCTCTTCAAGCCCTTGCAAACGCTGGGCAATCCGACGGTGCATACCATTGGTGGCGGTACAACTGAACTGATGTACCCGCCGCAAGCCTATCGTTTACAGGAATCCTACATACCAGGGCCAAACCGGCTGACGATTGACTCTGGCCCGAGCGGCCGCTCCTCGAACAAAGATCTGCCGTTCTTCTATGTCGAAGATGGCGAGCGCGGCTCCGGCCTCTTCGGCGGCATCGAGTGGTCGGGGCTATGGCACGTTGACTTCTACAGAGCCGACGAGCCGCAGCCGGTCCACTACGGCCAGCTTGGGCCGAACAAATCGCTGGCAGTTCAAGGTGGGATGGATGAGGTTGACCTCACCTTGCAGCCTGGCGAGAAGTTCTATATGCCGCGTGTCCTGCTCGGATTCTACGAGGGCCAGATAGATGTAGGACGGAACAGTCTGCGCCGCTTCTTGAGCGACTGGGCCCCCAACCTGGCCGATGGGACAAAGATGCCACAAATTCAGGCGGTTCCGGGCGGCTACATCTGCCCGTCGAATTTGACCAACGACGCTCAGTGTCGCGCTCACGCCGCCGCCAACGCCGAGATCGGCGCTGAATACTATGTGATCGAGTGCTGGTTCCAGGACCTTCCTGGCAAGCCGGAAAACTGGGGCGCAACCGGATTGACCAGAGGCACCTGGCGACCCGAAAAAGAGCGGTTTCCTGATATGAAGGCGCTGGCCGACTTCGTGCGCTCGAAGGGCATGCGCTTTGGCCTGTGGACCGACATGGAGGTCGTGCACTCCGCCTCCGAGGTTGCCCGCGAGCACCCTGATTGGGTGTTGTATCTGCCGGCTGGCCCAGGCGCTATGGGCCTGCTGAACCTGGGGGTTCCCGCCGCCCAAGACTGGGCGATTGCCGTCTATGACCGGCTGATCGCCGACTATGGCGTCCAGTGGATCTTCTATGACAACAACATCAACCCGCGCCCTTACTGGGACGCCAACCAGCCGGCTCATCGCAACGGCCGGCTGCAACACGATTACATTCGCGGCGTCTGGCGGGTCTGGGACGAGGTCCGGCGACGCCATCCGAACGTTGTCCTTGAGAACTGCTCCTCAGGCGGCCGGCGGATTGACCTCGGGACCTTTGGCAAGGCCCATTGCAACTTCTCCAGCGACCAGTTCCGCTACGGCGATGCCGTCCGCTACCAGTTCTCCGGCTCGAGCACCGTTCTGCCGAACGACCGCATAATAAACGGCCTCTGCCGAGGTCTCGACGACTACACCGATGAGATGTTCCATCAGCAGTTCGCCGGCTTGCTGAACATCTCCGAGGGGGTTGAGGACTGGTCAGCTGACCTCAAAGCCCGCGCCAAGAAGCATCTCGATGTCTATAAGTCAGTCCGCCACCTGCTCGGCAAGGACTTCTATCCGCTGTTTCCTCAACCGCAGACGCTAGCCGCCTGGGATGGCTGGCAGTTCCACGACCCGGAGAGCGGTGAGGGCTTTGTCCTGGCCTTCCGGGTAGAGTCGAGCGAGGTGCGGACGAGTCCGCGATTGCGCGGACTGGACAGCCGGCGCGAGTACGTCATCGAAGACCCTTACACCGGCGCTGCGGAGACGTTAGCTGGCAGCCTACTGCTCAATGATGGGTTATCATTCTCACTGCCGGTCCACGGCTCGAAGCTGTTGCGCTACCGACCACATTAGTATGATCTTGTCGAGACGGTCGGGGCGTTCAACTGAACGCCCCGACGTTTGATTGGAGGCGGATCGAAATGCGACTAGGAGGAAAAATTGCGCTGGTAACCGGCGCCGGCAAAGGTATCGGCAAGGGGCTTGCGCGGGAGTTGGCTCGGGAAGGGGCCGACGTAGCCATCACCTACACCGCCAGCGCCAAAGGCGCCGGGGAGATCGTCGCCGAGATGCAAGAGCTTGGCCGGCGGGCCTTCGCCGTGCGGGCCGATCTTTCTAAATATGCCGACGCGGTCAATGCGATAAGGGCTACGGCTGAACACTTCGGTCGGATTGACATACTGGTCAACAACTCCGGGATAACCGACCCTCACCCATTCCTTGAAATCACCGAGGAGACCTATGACCAGACCCTCGACATAAATCTAAAGGGCCTCTTTTTCTGCGCTCAGGAGGCGGCCAAGGCGATGATCCGGCAGGGGAACGGCGGGCGCATCATCAACATCAGCTCGGTCCACGCCTTCCACAGCTTTCCCAAGCACGCTCACTACGCGGCGTCAAAGGGAGGAATCAACAGCTTCACCTCCGAGGTGTCGCTCGAACTCGCGCCTTATGGCATCACCGTCAACGCCGTCGCCCCCGGCATGATCGAGGTAGAGAAGTACCCGGACCTCATCGCAAACTACGATCCGGCGGAATGGGGGCCGACGATACCTTTGGGTCGGGTAGGCTACCCGGTTGACATAGCGAAGATGGTCGTGTTCTTTGCTTCGGATGATGCTGATTGGATCACGGGGCAGGTGATAGTAGTGGATGGTGGCATGCTCTGTCGCAGCCCGCACTATGCGCCCAGCCCGCTGACCACCTACCCCAACTACCGCCGGCGCTGACACCGATGAAAGGGGCGTTCCTCTTTGCGCTGGAGCGCCCCTGAGCTGCCTGCTGAGCGCTTGACGACGATGCCCGCGACCGCCAGCGACAACCTGTAGATGATGGGCGTTACCCGATGAAGACAATGACTCCCCGAGAAAGGCTTCTGAGTACCCTGCGCTTCCAGCCGGTTGACCGTATTCCCTACCGCGAGGTGGCGATCTTGGGGCAGACGGTGGACCTCTGGCTCAAAGAAGGCATGCCAGGCGATGTGAATATCGGTGACTTTGGTCACGGTAGCGAGTACTTTGGCTTCGACCGACGGGACTATGTGCGTCTTGACCTTGGCCCACGCCCTGCTTACGAAACAGTTACTCTCGAGGAAGATGATCGCACCGTCACCTACAGCGACAGCCTTGGCGTCAAGCGGAGAGCTATGAAGGAGACGTCAGGTGGCAACCGACCATCAATGGATACCTTCTTAGATTTTCCGGTCAAGACCCGCGAGGATTTTGTACAAATCAAGTCCCGATACGACTCCCACAGCCCGGCCCGCTACCCCGAATACTGGGCCGACCGCCTCCGTTGCTGGAAAGGTAGCGACTATCCGCTGGCCCTGCCCCAATTTGGGGGGCTAGGCTTTTTCAGCGGGCTCCGGCGTTGGATGGGAACCGAGAGCGCCTGCACATTATTCTACGATGATCCAAAACTTGCGCACGAAATGTTGGACTTCCTGGCCGACTTTGCTATCGAGGTCTACAGCCGGGCTTTGGCTGATCTGGACATCGACTATTTTGAGATCTGGGAGGACTTCGCCTTCAAGGGCAGGCCATTCCTGTCGCCGAAGATGTTCAGGGAGTTTCTGGCACCGCGCTACCGCCGGCTGATCGACTTTGTGCGCCGACAAGGGGTAGAGTTTATCGCCTTGGACTCAGATGGCGACTTCGATGTGTTGATCCCCGATTTGATCGAGGTGGGGATTAACATCATCTGGCCGATAGAAGTGGCCGCCGGCATGGACGCGCCCACCCTGCGAAAGAGGTATGGCCGAGACCTGATCCTCTGGGGAGGGATAGACAAACGGGAGCTAGCTTTGGGCAAGAAGGAGATCGAGCGAGAAGTGTTTCGCCAGATACCACAGTTGATCGAGAGCGGGGGCTACATTCCACACCTAGATCACGCTTGGCCCCACAGCATTCCCTATGCTAACTTCCTGTACTTCAACGAGTTGAGAGTGAAGGTCGCGGAAGGCCGGCACGGATAGTATTGCCGGCGACTTGGGGCAGTCGCCGCCTTAACTTACGATGTCTCGCCCCAACCGGCGTCCGCCGACTTGACCGATTAATGTCTGAAGTGCCGGATGCCGGTGAAGAGCATCGCCAGGTGGTGACGGTTCGCGGCGTGGACGACCTCTTCGTCCCGAATCGAGCCGCCCGGCTGGATGACGGCGGTGACGCCGGCGTCGGCTGCCCGCTCAACGCCATCCGGCATTGGGAAGAAGGCGTCGGAAGCCATCACCGAGCCGATGGAACGCTCGCCGGCCTTGCGTATCGCCAGGTCAACCGCATCCACCCGGCTCATCTGGCCGGCGCCAACCCCCACCATTGCCAGTCCCTTAGCCAACACAATGGCGTTGCTCTTAACGTGCTTCACCGTCCGCCAGGCAAAGAGCAGGTTGGTCAGCTCGTCTAGGGTTGGCGCCCGCTCGGTGACCACTTTGTAGCCCACCTCATCCTGAGCCAAAGGATCTCGGGTCTGCGCTAGAAACCCGCCAGTTATTCGCCGGAAGTCGAGGTCAATGGTTGGCGTGGCGCGTAGCTCGTCCTCGGTCAGCGGGCCGAAATCAACCGCCATCACCCGCAGATTCTTCTTTTTCCCTAGTATAACCAGCGCCTCTTCGGAATAGCCCGGTGCGATAATGTCGTCGTAGAACAGTTCGACGATGGTAGCGGCCGTTTGAGCGTCAACCTCTCGATTCATCCCGATAGCGCCGCCAAAGGCGGAGACCAGATCGCCGGCGTAGGCCCGTTGATAGGCGGTGAGCAGGTCTTCGGCGCAGGCCAGACCACAGGGGTTGCCGTGCTTCACGATAGCAACGCAAGCTGCCGAGAAGTCACGCACACAGGTCCAGGCCGCGTCAATGTCCAGCATGTTGTTAAACGATAGCGCCTTGCCGTTCAACTGCCGAGCGCCGGGAATTGAGGCCGAGGGACGCAGGTGCGGCGTCTGCCGGTACAAGGCCGCCGCTTGATGCGGGTTTTCACCGTAGCGCAAGTCTTGTACCTTGCTCAGCGAGATGGTCAACACCTCTGGAAACAGCGGCTCGTTGCCACCCAGATAGCCGGCGATGTGAGTGTCATAGGCGGCGACATGCTGGAATGCCTTGGCTGCCAAGTTGCGTTTCATATCCAGCGGTGGGTCCCCGTCGGTCAGGGCGGCTAAGGCGTCGTCGTAGTCATTTGGGTCAACCAGCGTCAAGACGTGCTTGAAGTTCTTAGCGCCGGCTCGCAGCATAGCGACGCCACCGATGTCTATCTGTTCAATCGCCTTTTCCAAAGTGACGCCGGACTGTTCGATGGTCGCTTGGAACGGGTATAGGTTGACAACCAGCACTGAAATAGTCTTGAAGCGGTGGCGCGCGAGTTCGGCAAGGTCGCCTGGTTCTGATGGCCGGGCCAGCAAGCCTGCATGCACCGCCGGATGAAGCGTCTTAACTCGGCCACCCAGAATCTCTGGAAAATCCGTCAACTCGCCGACCGATTTGGCGCTGACCCCTATGGTATCCAGGTATCGTTTCGTCCCGTCGGTGGCATAGATCGTATAGCCGAGACCAACAAGCCCCTTTGCCAGTCGGTCAAGGCCGGTGCGATCAGATACGCTGACTAGCGCGTTCATACCAAAACCCTCCAGTGAGCGCGATAACCACAGCCGGATGCGTTGGCCATCGTCGCGATCCAAGCTAGATAGAACTATATTATCAGGAGCAGTTCTGGGCGAAAGAGCTAGGAGACGTTGAGTAGCGAGAGGTAGTGACGTAATTGTTCAGATTCGAGGAGTTTTCGCAATCCTCACCGCCAGCGAAGGGGAGTGCAGAGGGTCGCCTTGGGCGACCTTCTGCCGGGGGTCTGGGGGTGTCCCCCAGCCAAATTCCCCCTCTCCCGCGGCGAGCGGGAGAGGGGGATATAGGGGGTGAGGGTTGTCCGCGGGCCGAAGAGGGCGAATGGCCATTCGCCCCTACTAAACCGACGCCGGGGGCAAGTACGTCCACCGAAATCTGAACTGTTACGTAGTGACCGAGTGCGCTGCTCGACGTCTAGAATTACGCCGGTGGCAATCAGGCGAAGCCTCTTTGCCACCGGCTGCGCCAACGTTTACACTGACGGATGATATTTGGCGATCAAGACACTGTTTGACAGGAGGACCTTATGCGATCTAACAAACTTAGGGCGCTATGGCGCGAAGGCAAGCCGGCCACCATCGGTTGGCTGGGCACGGCCGATGGCTTCATCGCCGAGGTGATGGCCCACGCCGGCTTCGACGCTATCGTGGTGGACATGCAGCACGGCATGGCTATCGGGCCGGACCGGGCGGCAACCGTGTTGCAAGTGTTGAGCACGACTGACGTTGTGCCGCTGGTGCGGGTGCCCTGGAATGAGCCGATCCCCATCCAGTACGTGCTCGACGCCGGCGCCTATGGCGTCGTCGTGCCGATGGTGAATAATCGCGAAGACGCGGTGAAGGCGGCCGGCGCTTGCCGCTACGCGCCGATGGGCTACCGCAGCAATGGGCCGAATCGCGCGCGCTTCTACTTCGGCGATGACTACTTTGAGCACGCCAACAAAGAGATCATCTGCCTGGCCATGATCGAGACGGTCGAAGGGGTAGAGAACCTTGACGCGATTGCCCAGGTGCCCGGTATTGACGGGTTTCACATCGGGCCAACCGACCTGGCGATCAGCATGGGGCTGCCGCCGGCCTTCGATGTCAAGGACACGAAGTGGGAAGAGTCGGTGCAGAAAGTCGTTGCAGCGGCCAAGAAGTATGGCCTGGTGGCCGGCATCCAGGTGAGCGGGCCGGAGGCGGCTGTCCGCCGGTTCAAGCAGGGCTTCAACTTCAACCCGCTCGGCTCCGACATCCGCATCGTCCAAGCCGGCGCCCAAAAGCTGATCGAAGACTGGAAGAAGGGGCTAGCCGCCGGCTAGAAATTGTTGCAGGAGCGGTCGGCGCGCCGCTCCTATGACTGCATATACATGTCCAACTTTACCAGGATAGCAAAAAGCAAAGCAACCGCAGCTAGCAGCAGAATGCTCTCCGTCCGTCCAACCAGGTATATGAGGAATATACGCGAGATGAGGGCAATCGCCACCAGCATTGCCGCCACGATGACGCTCAGCCAGATCAGCAATCGATGCGCCATCAGGACGGACCCGCCGGACTGATTCATTGCCATAGCCGCCTCCTTTGCACTAAACACTTACTTATGGCCGACGTCTTTCCGTCAATCAGTCCCATTTTACTGCTCTGTCGGCCTCATTAGGAAGTTAGACCTGGTTGGTACAACTTCAGGTCGGGGATACGCTGCAAATGTCGGACGTCGAAGGTCAGCA
>JBCLEL010000043.1:0-12510 GCA_038913435.1 Chloroflexota bacterium | reverse complement strand
GCATGGCCGGGTCAAGGCCGTCATCCTGAGCATAGCAGAGTATGAAGCCCTCACCGAGCAGCTTGAAGACCTGGATGACACGGTTGAGGCGCTGAGGGCGCGGTTGGAGAATGAGCCCACCGTGACCCTCGATGAGTTTGAGCGCCAGCTAGCTGCCGAAAAGACCCAAGGTGTACCGGGTCGAGCTTAGGCCAAAGGCGCAAAAAGACATTCGCTCTTTGCCGGAATCAGTGGCAAAGCGAGTAATGGAAGTCATCAGATCGTTGCTGGACGATCCCAGACCACCTGGCTTGCGAAAGCTGGCAGTTGAATCAGCCTATCGCCTGAGGGTAGGCGACTACCGGATTATCTTTGAGATTGACGACCAGCGGCAGCTAGTTATCATCGTCCGCGTACGCCATCGCCGGGAGAGTTACCGCGGCCTTCGGTAAATTCGGGCGCGTCGCCGACCGCAGCTACGATCCGGTTATGTGGTTGGTGGACAAGGTCATAGGCCGGAAGTAGGCCCGAACAGATCAGGCCGACCGGTAAAGTCTAAGCCCCTGAATATCGTCGTAGTCGCCGACGTTTCGGGTGACTAGCGTGAGGTCGTGCTCAAGCGCGGTCGCTGCGATGATCAGGTCTAATGCCCGTGGGTTCACACGCTTGCCTCGCCTTCTCAGCGCATGCCTTAACCGCGCGCAACGCCGAGCCACCGCCTGGGATAGCGGGAGAACAGGCGCGAGCTCTACAAAGGTTTGAAACTTATCTTCCACCTCTTGTCGGTTAGATGCCGACTGTATCCCCTCGTACACCTCCATATAGGTGATGATACTTATGACGATGCCTTCCGGAGCAAGCTGTACAAGAAGACGTGTTGCGTCCGGTAGATCGGCCAGATGGTCAATCAGCCAGTTTGTGTCTATAAGATATGGCAAGGATTAGCCAGGCCGACCGCTGCTAGACTGCCCACGGGCTGCGTAAATCTCAGCGATGAGCGCTTCACGATCTACACCAGCTAGGGCACCGGCGCTCGCCCTCAGCGCCTCAATCACACGGGCGGGGTCGTAGCCGGCCCAGATGTCACGCGGTTTACCATCCGGTTCAGCGCCTTCCTTCATTTCGGCCGGCCGAATCACGGCTTTTAGGTCCTCTCGTTTGACTCGAATTCTGCGCAACCCAATCCGGTAAGCAGGAAGTTTATGCGCTGCGATCCAACGCCAGATAGTTGAGGCGCTGACCCCTAAAAGTTTAGCCGCCGCGGGAACGCTTAGATAATCGTCAGCGAATGTTTCGCTCATCTAGACAACCTTGCGCTAGCGTGTCAGAATAGACCTCGATTACGAACAAGAATATATTACTATTTGTTATCATTCATTAGCAAATTTCGGCAGTTATATGGCTGGTTGGTAAAGTGACCGGCCGGAAGTAACGGGGCAAGCCCGCTCGTAACGACGCGCGTCGGACTCTGCTACAGGCGTGAATTGTGAACCGAGTCGCACAGGTTACCGAAAGGTCATTCTACCCTGCGCTTATGGACGTCATCCGAGATCGTGGTGGAAGCGCAGTCAGCGAAGTTCACTATGTTTCTCAACCTGACATAATCTTCGACTTGCTTGGCCGCAAATGGCTATTGGCCGTTAAGATCGGTGAAACTCCCGCAATCCTGAGATCGGCCTTTATCCAATACTACCGGCATAAAGCAGACACCGGCATAGATTATGGACTGTTGCTATTCCTACCTGAACCTGTGCGAGACATCCAACCCACGCAAACGGCTTTGGAAAACGCCGTAGCGTCCTATCGTGCAGTCATCCTCGTTGACACAATCGGGCTAAAGGCGGAATACAGCGACGTTACTTTCCCCCAAGCTGTGGATAGGGTCATCCACGAGGTAGCTCGCGAGGAGCGAGGAGAATTTCCTCTAAAGCTAGTATTATCTTTGCTTCGTGAGCACGTCCAAGAGTTAATGTCAGCAGTTGAGGCAGATAGCCCTGCTGTGCTCAGAGTGATTACCGACAAAGCTCTGCTATCAAACCTGGGACACATTCGCACTGAGAATGCTGAGGCTGCGGGCAGATTCCTGGCGGCGTACGTTTTCTTGAGCCAGATTATGTTCTTGAGGCTTCTCGTTAAAGCCCGGCCAGCTATTTTTGGCCCTGACCTAAGACCTGCCACACATAGTTCACTTCGGGCAGCCTTCAGGCGAGTTCTGAATATCAATTATCGTCCCATTTATGAGGTGGAGGTCCTGGACTATATACCTGAAGTCTTTTTGAAGGATACTTTTGATCTCATTTGGGGCTTAGAGGTCGAGCGAGTACGTTACGAATTACCCGGCCGCATCTTCCATGATCTTATGCCGCCGCAGATACGCAAAATGCTTGCCGCGTTTTACACCCGTCCGCAAGCTGCTGATCTCCTGGCTCATTTGTCTATACAGAAAAGCGACGAGACGATATTTGACCCGGCTTGTGGGTCTGGCACGATTCTCGTGTCCGCTTAGCGCAGAAAAAAAGAGCTATTTGAAGCGGAAGGTAAGGTCGGCAACCCACATAAACGCTTCTGTGAGAACGAGATATTCGGCGCGGACATTATGCCCTTCGCAGTTCACCTAACCAGCGCGAACCTTGCAGGCATGGAGCCCGGAACCATACTCGACCGAACGCAAATAATACAAGGCGACAGTTTACCGCTCATCAAGGGCAGAAGCTACCTGCAAGGGCTGCAACTTGACATGTTTCCAACTGTTGGTAAAGCACTTACGACCGCAGGGGCAAAATACGACGTAGAGCTAGAAAACGTCGCTACTATTCTCATGAATCCTCCATTCACGAAAGTGGAGAGGGGCATTCAGCAGTATGTCGACATGCAACGATTCCGAGAGGTCTGCGGAGGAGAAGTAGGACTGTGGGGCCACTTTATGGCTCTCGCCAACAACTTTGTAAACGACGGTGGAACCATAGGCGCGGTGCTGCCGATAAACCTTTTGCGTGGTAGAGAGAGCGCAAAGGTTAGAGAGTTAGTCTTCTCCAAATGGTCTCCGTTATACGTTGTGAAGTCGGTTTACAACTACGGCTTCTCGGAGTGGGCGGAATACCGCGACATATTACTAATCGCTCGTAAAGAGCCTCCGCCGGCGAACCATCGGGTCAAGTTTGCTTTAGTCAAGCACGACCTAGCGACCATCGCGGAAAACGACATATATCACACGGCACAGATGATAAAGGCGATGGATTCCTACCGAGATGAGCACTTAGACGTTGAAAGCTTTTCCATAGAGGAAATCCGGCAGCGGTTTGACAATCTGATGTGGTTTTGCGGCGGCAGTGATTTTCGAGACCGTGAAATTCTGGTGTCATTTGTGGATAGATTCGAGGGGAGACTTGAACTCTTCCCCCAGGGATATTTTCGGGAAGGGTATCGGCCTGTGCCGAAGGGTGTCTCATCCTTCTTGTTTCTAACTAGAAACCTCGACTCGTCACGGATTGAGGAAGCATTTCTGAGTTTTGACGCGGAAAACTACGAGGGCACGATCAAGGCGCAATCCAAAGCCGGCGTTGACTACGAAATCGAGCAAGACGCGCTGACTAGATCGCTTAGAACTAACATCGGTTTGACAACGATGGACATTAGTCAGAAGTGCGACTACATTGCCACACGTCCATACAGGCTTCTGCGGCAGGTGACTAGAGCATCGGGATTTCATCAGCCGGTGGGATTCCAATGGGACAACTTTTGGACAAACCTAGTTCGCGAAACTGATGCTGTAGCTACACATGTCGTTGCTCTCTGCCGAGTGAATCCATATTCACCAAATACCTATCTTTTCTCTTTCTTCTCAGACAGCAAGATGGCCCCCTCGAATTTGTTGGAAGTCATCAAAGAAATTGATCCAATAAAAGCTAAGGCCGTATGCGCCCTGCTGAATTCTTCTGCCTTTTTGTCGCAATTCTTTCTTCTGAAAGAGGAGTCAACAGGCCGCTACATCCACATACGGGCGTATGACCTAGAGCAAATGATGCTGTTTCCAAAGGAAGATACGGTCGATAGATTGGCCGCAATTTTTGATCGTTTTAGGACTTCGGAGTTTCCCAGCCTGCGAGAGCAGTTGGACACCCAGTTTGACCAGCGCTACAAAGACTATTGGGATGAGCGACGCCGGGGCCTGAAGTCGCTGTTTAGCGTATTGTCGGAACCCGTCAAGCCGGCGGCAATTCGGCTGGCTTTCGACCAAGCAGTTTGCGAAGCTGTCGGTGTCTCTGTGTCAACCGAGGAGCTAAGAGCGCTTTACGCTGCGATAGTGAGAGAAATGATTATCACTCGTGGTCTGAAAAGCGACTGATCGGTAAGCCCTAGCCGGCCCTGCTATCCGCAACAAACGCCTCAACCATCGCCGCCGGCGTGGCGAATTTGGGCAGCCAGCCGAGGTCGCGCTCGGCCCGCCGGCAGTCTTGAACGACGTAGCGCCAGCGGCCGACAGCCGGGTGCCGGGCCGGCGCCTCGAAAGGGGGCGTTCGGTTCGACTACTTGACAGTTGACGATATTTCTAGTACAACTAAGCTATGCATGTTGTACTTCAATATGGTGGTAAAACTATGAAAGAGATGCTCAGCAGTGTCAGTCCGAAAGGACAGGTGACCGTGCCGGTGGAGATCCGCCGGATGTTGGGGATCAAGCCGAAAGACAAGGTGGCCTTCCGACTGGAGAAGGGGAAGGTGGAGATCTGGCCGGCTCCTTCGCCGCTTCAGGATAGCTACCAGGCTATCCCGGCCCTCAAGCCCTCTCGCTCCTGGCAAGAGATCGAGGCGCTGGTGGCCGAGGAGATAGCCCACAACGCAGCCAGGGAGGGCCTGGAGTAGCTCCGTGCCGCTCGTCTTCCTTGACACCAACCTGATCATTCGCTACCTGACCCAAGACAGTCCCGACCAGGCGGCACGGGGCGAGGTCGCCCTCTACGTGTCCGAGTCCGTGGTCGTAGAGGCGGTCAATGTCCTCTCTTCCCAGGTGACCTATCATCTCCCGCGGCGCGAGGTGGCGCGTCACTTGGGCAACATATTCTCTATGTCGGGATTCAAGATTCCCGCCAAGCAGACCTACCGCCGCGCCTTGGAGCTGTGGGTGAGCACACCGCCAGTGCGGGATTTCGTGGACGCGCTCTTGGTGGCGCAGGCGGAGCGGTTGAAGATCCCCGCCATCGCCAGCTTTGACTCTGACTTTGACCGCTTCCCCACGATCAAACGTCTCCAGCCGTAGCCCAGCCATTAGTCGAGACGAGGGTTGCTCTGAGGCTTGGCCCGCCCCGGCCCACAGATTCTTCTAGCCGGCCCTGCTATCGGCGATGAACGCCTCAACCATCGCCGCCGGCGTCGCATACTTGGGTAGCCAGCCGAGGTCGCGTTCCGCCCGCCGGCAGTCCTGCACGACGTAGCGCCAGCGGCCGACTACCGCGTGCGCTATCGGGTCTGGCTTGAACGTAATGTCGGCGTTGGGTATGCGCTCCTTCACCACCCGGGCCAGTTCGCCGGCTGTCACCGCGCCGGCGCCGAAGTTGTAGCGGCGATGCGGCACAGACTCGGCCAGGTACAGCCGGGCCAGTCCGTCAACCAGGTCGCTGATGTAGACGACGGTGCTGGAGTCCTCCGGCTCCAGCGGACAGACGTAGGGGCGTCGGTGGAGCGGCTCGTCAATCGTCGCGCTGGTGAACTGAGTAGCGGAGCCGCCGGCCGCCCGGCCTGGGCCTACCACTGCCGCCGGACGCGCCACCCGGGTGTCAATCCCAAAGCGCCGGTGGTAGAAGGCGCACCACGCCTCCAACTGAACCTTTGTCATCCCATAGACTCCGAGGGGATTCACCGGGGCATCCTCGTCAAGCGGCGGCGTCGGTTCGACCTCCTCGTAGACTGCGGCGCTGCTGGTAACGACCACCTTACCGACGCCCGACCGGCGAGACGCTTCCAGGATGTTGAATGTGCCGCCGACGTTGATAGCGAAGGCCAAAGGCGGATCGGCCTCGCACTGAGCGGTCATGATAGCTGCCAGGTGGACGATGCCATCCGGCTGGACCCTCCCGACAATCGCCCTTATCTTGGCCCCATCGGTGATGTCGGCCTCAATCGTCTCTTGGACCGGGCCGGCCTTGTCTAGCGTGGCAGGATTGAACTGGCGGTCGAGCAGGACTACCTGGTGGCCGGCCTCGATCAGTCGCCGGGCCAGCAAGGTGCCGATAAATCCACCACCGCCGGTTATCAGTGTTTTCACAGCGCTGCCTCGTCACTATCTAACGAGAGAGTGCTGCGTAATTCAGCAAAAGTGGGTAGGCGCCCAGGGTCTTTTCGTTCTCTGCTCTCAATCCAACCCAGCGCCCCAGGCGCTGCCCTGGCTGACTGTGAATGAACCAACACCTCATCCCCCTGACCCTCTTCTCCTGCCAGGAGAAGAGGGAAATGTAGTGGGGGACACCCCCAAATCCCCCGTCAAAGGGGGCTTCGCCCCCTCTGCACACCCCTAGTCGGGCTTCAGCCCGCTCAACAAGCGCCCGGACTTCAGTCCGGCGACGTGTGCGCTATCCTAATGGCAGTTTTATTTATGCAGGAGTATCTAACGATTCAACCATCCTGATAGGCTAACCTGTAATCCACGCCATCAATCAACTCAGCGTGGCGACGAGTCCCGTTGCCACCATAGCGGCGACTAGGTCATCAAAGATTACTACTGTCTCGTCCACCATCGCCTCGGTATGGGCTGCCGAGGTCATGCCTCCGTTATACGACATCAGCTCCACGCCTCGCGCCCGGAACCCGTTCTGCAAGGCGCGCACCAGTTCGCCCGGCATGCCCTTCAGAATGTTGGCGTCTATCGAGCGAAGGGCTTCGCGGTCCTTGACCTTGCGACCTGACGGTTTTTCTAGGTAGATGTGAAAGGTCGAAGACTCGCCATATGCATAACCAGCGACCCCGCGCCGGGCCAGAATCTGGTCAAGTCCACTTCTCAACCGCTCGGCCATAGCATCTGCCTGACGCTGCGGTTCGCCGCTCTGCGCGATTTTTAGTGTGACCAGACCGGCCGCCGCCGATATAGGATTGGCGTTGAATGTTCCGTAATGTAGGACTCGCTGGTAGCGGTCGTGCTGTGAATCGCCGGTGATTCGCAGCAGATCCATTATCTCTGCTTTGCCGCACACCGCTGCGCCCGGCATCCCGCCGGCCACGATCTTGGCGTGAGTGGACAAATCTGGAACGACGCCAAATCGTTGCTGTGCTCCGCCAGGCGCCCAGCGAAAGCCGGTGATAACCTCGTCGAAGATTAGCAGCACGCCAAATCTAATTGTCAGGTCCCGCAATCCCTGTAGGAAACCGGGGACCAGCGGCACCGTGCACCAAGACGCGCCGGACGGTTCCAGGATGACCGCGGCGAGATCCTTATCATTGGCCAGCGCGCGCTCGACACTCGACAAGTCGTTGGCGGGAACCATCACCGTTGCGTCCAGTGCGCCGGGGGCGACGCCAATGGAGGGGGACGCCTGGAACGGTGGCAAGAACCCGCGCACGAGATCGTCGTGCCAGCCATGAAAGTGGCCTTCAAATCGGAGAATCTTTCCCCGACCAGTGTAGGCCCGGGCAAGTCGGCAGGCCAGCATGTTGGATTCAGTGCCTGAGTTGGTGAAGCGAACCAGCTCGGCGCAAGGTACAAGCTGCTGGATTTGCTCAGCCCACTGGACTTGCAACGGATGGTCATTGCCAAAGTGTAGGCCAAGAGGCGCCGCCTTGACTACCGCTTCGACGACGGCCGGATGAGCGTGGCCCAAGAGCAACGCGCCATTCCCTACCTGGTAGTCCAGGTAGCGGTTCCCGTCCACGTCCCATTTGTACGCTCCTTCGGCCCGTTCGATGTAGGTGGTAAATGGTGTGACATACCGCGCATCGTGGCCGATAGCGCCGGCGATGCTCCGCTGCGCTCTTTGATACCACGCTAGTGAACCTGGCCTTGAAGTCACCAACCGCTCTTCCAAATTGAGAGCCATCTCGACGCTCCTTTCTGTCTCGCCAACTTTGCCGGCCTGGGCAAGCCGGAATTGAATCGTAAAGCCAACTAGGAAACGGCCCAATTGTATGTCACTGAAACATTGATGGCTACACCAGTTATACGCCTCACCTCCGTGAATAGCGGCCAAACGAGTGCTAAACTAGGCCAGGGATTGCAATAAGTGAGTCAGCTTGGAGTTGTAACGATGACTAAGGGGCCTCACGGCATCAACTCGGAAGCCCATAGGCCGGTCATAATGGGCCGGCGGGGAATGGTCTGCTCCGGCCACTGGCTGGCGTCGCAGGCCGGCATCAGCATCCTTCAGCAAGGTGGCAACGCCGTTGACGCGGCAATTGCCGTCGCTGCCACCTTGAACCTAGTCGAGCCTAATATGTCCGGCATTGGTGGTGACGGATTCATCATGGTTTATATGGCCGAGACCGGCGAGATCAACGTCGCCAACGGCACCGGCGCTGCGCCAGGCAAAGCCCGGAGGCAGGAATATCTGCCGGATGGTATCCCATATAAAGGAATCCGCAGCGTTTCAACGCCCGGAATCGTCAGCGCCTGGCTCGCCGCCCACCAGCGGCACGGCAAGCTGAAGCTGAGCGAGGTCTTTCAGCCGGCCATTGACCTGGCGACCGACGGCTTTCCGGTCAGCCACCGGCTGGCAAACGGGATAGCCAACGATCCGGCCCTGATGAGTTTCCCATCGTCGCAGGCGGTCTTCGGACCTGATGGCCGGCCTTTGCAAGCCGGCGAGACCTGTTTCAACCCTGACCTGGCCCGGACGTTGCAGCGATTGGCTGCCAACGGCGTTGACGAGTTTTACCACGGTGAGACTGCCCGATTGATCGCCAAATGCAGCCAGGAGCACGGCGGACTGTTGACGGCGGAAGACCTGGCCGAGCACCGGATGCGCTGGCAGCCGGCTATCTCGACTACCTACCGAGGCCGGACCGTTTACGAGGCGCCGCCCAACTCCAGCGGCCACGTCCTCTTGCAAGAACTGAACTTGGCCGAGCTATTCGACCTGAAATCGCTTGGTTTCAACAGGCCGGCAAGTGTTCACCTGATGGTTGAAGCCAAGAAGCTAGCCTTCGCCGACCGCGAGCAGTACCTGGCCGATCCTGAGTGGGTTGACGTGCCAATCGCAGGTCTGCTCTCGAAGGAGTACGCCCGCGAGCGCGCCAATCTGATTGATCCGAACAAGGCGGCTAGCGAGGTGGCAGCCGGCGATCCCTGGAAATATCAGCCCGGCGGCAGACGGCCGGCCACCGCGGCCCGCCGAACTGGGTCGGAGCGGGAAGACACTACCTGCTTTGTGGTGGTTGACCGCTGGGGCAACGCCGTTTGTCAGTTGCAGAGCATCCAGTCCACCTTTGGTTCCAGCCTGGTCGTGCCTGGCGCCGGCTTCCTGTTGAACAATCGGATGACCTACTGGCACCTGGACGAAGGCCATATTGATTGTCTCCAACCGGGCAAGCGGGTCCGCCACACCATGAACCCGGTGATGGTCTTCGAGGATGGCAAGCTGGTTCTGGCCTGCGGCACGCCCGGCGCTGATACTCAAGTCCAGACCAACCTCCAGATGATTACTCACCTGTTCGATTTTGGTTTGACGGTGAACGAGGCGGTTGAAGCGCCGCGCTGGCGGCACACCCAGAATGGCACCGAGTCCGACTACCCTCACACATGTGAAGACCTGCTCTATCTGGAAAGCCGCTTTGAAGATGGCTTTAGAGCGGAGATGAGCCGGCGAGGCCACAAGCTAGCAATCCTTGATGACTGGGGCGCGACCGGCAACGAGATGATGGTGCAGGTTGACCGGCAGACCGGCGCGTTGTACGGCGCGGCCGATCCCCGCCGGGATGGGTACGCCATCGGCTGGTAGGGTCTTGCGCCCTAAGAAAGGCGCTTTTACCGCAGAGGCGCAGAGACGCTGAGGCCAAAGATTCAATCCTCTCTGCGTCTCCGCGTCTCTGCGGTTCAATCAACTTCTCTAGTCAGAGTGGTCGAGCTAGCCGGCCGGCTTCACTCCACGCATCAATCTGGTCAGAAGCGAAAAGTAGCCATCCCTGATGGCAAATCCGGCCCTGATTTCGGGGCCGGCGGCGGCAAAGATCGCCTCTAGCTCGCGGACCTGCGCCGGCGGCACCTGCTGTCGCTCGACCCAACTCTGGAAGTCCAGCTCGTGAAACCAGGTGCGGACATTCTCAAAGCTGAGGTCGGCCGAACTGAATAGCTGCACCCATTCCGCCTGATTCCATTGCCGGACGTGGGAAGGATCGCGCAGCTTGTCCGCCGCGTTGATCCAGCGGTCGAGCGACGGGTCATCCGGCGACGAGTTGTCAATGATAACCAGCCGGCCGCCCGGACGCAGCGCCCGTCCGATTTCCCACATCACCTTTTTTGGATGGAAAAAATGGTGAGCAGAATAGCGGCAAGATACCAGATCAAACGCAGCCTCAGGAAAAGGTAGCTCCTCTCCGTTTGCGATAACAGCGTCGAAGTTCGTAATGCCACGTTCGCCGGCAAGCTGGCGGGCCTTGTCAATCATCGCAGGGGTAATATCAAGCCCGATCACAAACCCCAGATATGGCGCTAAGGCAAAGGCGGTATGACCGGCCGCAGTCCCGATGTCCAGAGCGATCTCACCTGGTTGCGGGGTAGCAGCCTCCACCAACCAGGCTAGGTCCTCTCCCTCGGCAAACAATGCGCCCCGAGCGTAATGCTCCGCCGCCTCACCGAAACGCCGACGAGTTTGCTCGTACACGACCGTCCTCATTCTCAGATCTTCCGTATTCTAGCGTCTCTGCGTTGAAAGTTCTGTCGGGAATGGCTGCGTTAGTAACAGTTCAGATTTGAGGGGAAAGCAGGGGCTTCTGTCTGGGAGCGCAGGCATCTTGCCTGCGGGCGGGGCGGGCGGGGACGCCCGCGCTCCCAGGAAGAATCATCCGCGTCGTGGTAGTCGAGCATCCATCAGGCAGTCACACTCCAAGTTGTGCCGCAAGAACTCACCCACCGAAATCTGAACACCTACCTGCGGTAGTTTGACCAGTCGCAGGGGTTCGTTTAATCTGATCGTGGAAATATTGATCTGGTGACTACAGCCCTATCACGGAGTCGTCCAAAAGTATGAGCACTGTCATCTCAGCCGAAGCAGCAGCGCTGCTAGCCGCCGACGAAGCCCACCTGATACACCCTCAACATAGCCGTGACGAGCATCGTTTTCTTGGCCCGTTCGTTATCTCCCGCGGAGAGGGCATCTACCTGTACGACATCAACGGCAAACAGTACATTGACGGCCTGTCCTGTCTCTGGAATGTGAACGTTGGCCACGGCCGGCGGGAGCTGGCGGAGGCGGCCGCTCGGCAGATGGAGGTCCACGCTTACTCATCGGCCTACGTTGGCTTTACTCACGAGCCGGCTATTAAATTGGCAAGCCGGCTGGCGGAGCTGGCGCCGGCGCCCTTAACGGCCACGTTCTTCACCTGCGGCGGCGCCGAATCGAATGACTCCGCGATCAAGACAGCCCGCTACTACTGGCATGCTCAGGGTCAACCCGAAAAGTACAAGATCGTCTCAAGGCGCGACGCCTACCACGGCGTGACCGCCACTTCGATGTGGGCAACCGGCATCCCGGTATTCCACCAAAACTTCGGTCCGCCGGCGCCAGGGTTTGCTTACGCTAACCCGCCGTACCGATACCGCTGCTCCTATTGCGCCGACCAACCTAAGTGCACCCTCGGTTGTGCGGACGACATCGCTCAGACGATTGAGCGTGAAGGGCCGGATACGGTGGCGGCGGTTATCGCCGAGCCGGTCCAAGGCGCCGGCGGCATCTACCCGCCGGATCCGGGTTACTTTCCAAGGCTGCGCAAGATCTGCGACCGCTACAACGTCCTGCTCATCGCCGATGAGGTCATCACCGGCTTCGGGCGAACCGGCAAGTGGTTTGCCACCCAAAACTGGAATGTCGGGCCGGACATAATGACCTTTGCGAAAGGTGTGACCAGCGCCTACTTGCCTCTGGGCGGAATGATGGTGTCAAAGCGGATATTTGAGATCATGAGCACATCCGACCGGCGCTGGATGCACGCCTACACCTACTCCGCACATCCAACCTGTTGCGCGGTGGCGCTAGCCAACCTCGACATCATCGAACGCGAAGACCTGCCGGCCAATGCGGCGCTTCAGGGCGACCGGCTTTACCGTGGCCTGGCCGAACTCAGGTCGCACCGGCTGGTTGGCGACGTGAGGGGTGGACTTGGACTGATGGCAGCGGTTGAGTTGGTGCAAGACAAAGCTACCAAGACCAGCTTCCCACGGAGCCGGCAGGTTAGCGAGAAGGTCTTCAAAGCGGCGGCCCGCCGCGGCGCGATAGTCCGTTACCGCAACGACAGCATATTGCTAGCGCCGCCGCTGATTATCAACGATGGGCAGACCGACACGCTGGTAAACATCGTCGGTGAGGCCATAGAGGAGGTAGCGAAGGAGGTCTAG
>JBCLEL010000042.1:0-12672 GCA_038913435.1 Chloroflexota bacterium | reverse complement strand
TTGGTAGCCAAGATCGTCCACCGCTCTGATGATTTCAGCCGATCTTTCTACCGTATTGTTCTCCACAAACATAACCGGTCGCAGTGATTGAATTGTCTTGGCGGCGCCTCGGAGAACCTCGATTTCCATGCCCTCAACATCTATCTTTATCAGGTTGCAGCGTTGGAGTTCCAGCTCATCTATCGAGACAAGCTCGCAATCCTCACCTATTTGATGTTCCTGCAAACGAAATGCGCCGTAGTTCAACGGTTGCCGAGGATCGAAGGCCGGAATCTTCAGCTTGCCACTGGCGTTGCTGACCCCTTTCTGAATGGAAACGACGTTGGTCAACGCATTTAGCGCGACATTGGCGCACAGGATTTGAAAGCTCAGTCTTTGCGGTTCAAACGCGAAAACGACCCCTTGCGGGGCGACCTTTTTGGCGAAGAAGACGGTGTGGGTCCCGATGTTTGCGCCAACGTCCAGGACCACATCGCCGGGCCTGATTGCCAATCCGAGAAAGGTTAGCTCGCTCTCACACCACTCACCGTAAAAATCGAGAGAGCGCCCGATATAGGTGTCATTGACGTTGTAAGCCATAGCGCCGTGTTTGCACTGCTTCACCGCGATGTACTCATTTGAAAACAGTCGCAGGGGTTTCAAACGTCCTGCCTCCCCATTTCAATTGACCCTCTTGCTGAGGCCAACTACACTTGGATCACAATTGTAGCTTGTCAGTTGTCAGCTATCAGCTATCAGCAGTCAGCGTTCAGCCCTGATAACTGATAGCTGACTGCTGATGGCTAGGCCAGGTGTAACTATACTTGGATTTGGTTCGGTAAGTGCGGGGGGAACCAGGTGAGCCGCCAGGGGATCGAACCCTGAACCTGCGGATTAAAAGTCCGTTGCTCTACCGTTGAGCTAGCGGCCCATCGTTGGCTGCCCCGGCATTATACTTTGGAGCAGATCGGGACGGCAAATGATGGCTGGATGGTTATGTAGCGTATGTTGGTGACTCTCACTCGCGGCATGTTGAGGTTGATGCTGCCGGCCCTAACCTGGGGTATGGGTGTCTATGCCCTGCTGCCGATTCTGGCGCCGCTCCTCGAAGCGACTGGGTACCGTGAGGTTGCGCAAGCTATCTTTGTTGGATATAGCCTGGTCTGTCACCAGATGCCGGAACGCAGCTTTTTCCTGTTTGGCTACCAAATGGCCTACTGCCAACGTGACACCGCGATCTACCTGACAATGTTCATCGCCGGCCTGGTCTATGCCCGTTACCCAAGCCGGTTTGACCCGCTATCTGTAAGAATGTATTTGCTTTTGATCGCGCCAATCGCCGTTGACGGTTTCACCCAGTTGTTCGGGCTGCGCGAGAGCATGTGGTTGCTGCGGGTCGTCACCGGCCTGTTGTTTGGCGGCGCCAGCGTCTGGCTCTTCTACCCGCGACTGGCAAAAGCCTTACGTGAAATTGACGTTGAACTGGATAGGCGTGTTCTAATGCGGCCCATGCCACGCTCAACCGATCATTCGGAGGTCACAGTTTGAACTCTATTGAACTCTTGGCCAGCCTAGCCCAACCTGCATCGTCGAAGATGGTCATGTTGATAATGGACGGCCTGGGCGGTCTGCCGCATCCAGAGACCGGCCTGACCGAGTTGGAGACGGCGAATACGCCCAACCTGGACGAACTGGCGGCCGGCGGGACCTGCGGCTTGAGCGAGCCGATAGGCCCCGGCATCACGCCCGGCAGCGGGCCGGCCCATCTAGCCCTCTTCGGCTATGATCCGGTGGCCGACAACGTTGGCCGGGGTGTCCTGTCGGCGCTTGGAGTGGATTTTCCGTTGCAAAAGCAGGACCTGGCCGCTCGGATCAACTTTGCCACCATTGACGCCGCCGGCAAGGTGACCGACCGCCGGGCCGGCCGCATCCCCACCGAGCTTAACCGCAAGCTCTGCCAAAAGTTGCGAGAGATCAAGATTCCTGGCATCGAAATCTTCGTTGAGACCGAGAGCGGCCATCGGGCGGTCGCAATCTTTCGGGGTGAAAACCTGTCCGACCAGCTAGCCGACACCGACCCGCAGATCACTGGAGTTCCACCGCTAGCGGTCACCGCGATCAGCGATGAAGCAGGACCCACCGCCGCGATTGTCAATCGGTTTATCGAAGAAGCGCGACAGCGCCTGGCAGACGATCATCCAGCCAACATGGTGTTGCTGCGCGGCTTTGCCAAGCACCCATCGCTGAAGACGTTGCCTGAACTCTATGGCATCCGTTGCGCGGCCATCGCCGTCTATCCGATGTATCGCGGATTGGGCCGGCTGGTCGGCATGGACGCTCTGCCGGCCGGCCAGAATGTCGGTGAGGAGATTGACGCGCTAGAGCGCGCCTATGACCAATATGATTTCTTCTTCGTTCACGTCAAGCCTACCGACACCAACGGCGAAGATGGCAACTTCGCCGGCAAGGTAGCTGTCATCGAGGAGGTTGACCGTCTCCTACCTCGGATACTGGACTTGAAGCCGGACGTGCTGGTAGTGACCGGCGACCACAGCACACCGGCGCTGCTAAAGAGCCATTCCTGGCATCCGGTGCCATTCGTGCTTTCCTCAAATTGGGCGATGCCGGATGAAACGATCAGGTTTGGCGAGCGCGCTTGCGCCAACGGCCGGCTCGGCGTCTTTCCAGCCCGGACGGTAATGGCTATGATGCTGGCCCATGCCTTGCGCTTAAAGCGGTTCGGCGCCTGACGACTGTCGCCGCTTCCTCAAAGCGTCTTTGCCTGTTCGGATAAGCGTCTGCTACACTCTTGCTGACCCCAATAAACATCGCATCAGCCGGGGTGGCGGAATGGCAGACGCAGGGGACTTAAAATCCTCCGCCCGCGAGGGCGTGCGAGTTCGACTCTCGCTCTCGGCACCAGTGATTTACCCCGTAAATCATTGGCTAAATCCACCATGCTCAGGTCGGCGAGTTTTGCCGCATGTAGCCACTTGGCGATGGTTTGACAGCAGTTTTGACAGCAACCCGGCCCGGACTAGCTGCCGCCGGCGGCTAAGGCGTCCATTACATCCGCCGCCTGTTGCAGCTTGTGGGGCATGACGTGGGCGTAAGTGCCCAACGTAAGGTTGATCGTGGAATGCCCTAGCTGTTCCATAATGATCCTCGCGTCAATCCCCTTAGCGAGCATAAGCGTCGCCGTTGTGTGGCGAAGATCGTGAAATCGAATCCGGGGCAAGCCGGCGCGCTCTAGGAACGCTCGGAAGCGATGAGTCACCACGTCCCCGCTGAGATAGCCGCCCATCTCATTGGTGAATATGAGGTTTATATCCTGCCAGTGGGGGCCTAGCCGTAATCGTTCCCCGGCCTGGCGCGCTTTGTGTGTCTTCAGCATAGCGACGGAGACCGCCGGCAGCGGCAAGGTACGCCGGGACCGCTCGGTTTTCGGCTCGCCGATGGTGTATTCCCCGTTCGCCCGTTGAAGCGTCTTATTCACGCGAAGGACACCGCCCTCAACGTCTGTCCACGTCAACGCCAGGAGTTCGCCTTGCCTCAGCCCAGTTGTCAGCGCCAGCGCGTACAGCGCGCCGAGGCGCTCGCCTTGGGCGGATACTAAGAGCTTCTGGGTTTGCTCAATGTCTAGCGTTTTCATCTCACGACGCTTTTGCCGGGGCGGGTTCGCGTACTTCGCCACGTTGCGGCTCACCTTGTCGGTGGCTATGGCGTCATTCAGGCCGGCCCGGAGAACGGCGCGTATGTACTCAATGCGCCTGGGCGATAAGCCGGCGGCGCTCTTTTTGTTGAGCACGGCCTGAACTTGGTCAACCGTCAATCGGGCGAGAACGACCTTGCCTAGCTCCGGCGTCAGGTGCAGGCGCACAATGTCCGAGTACGAGGAATGGGTTGACGCCCGGAGTACGGGCTTCTTGGACTCCAACCATTGCTCTAGGTACTTGCCGACCCGTAATTGCTCGTTCGGCAGCGGCCTGCCCTGTCGGTTGGCTGAGAGCGCGTCCGTGAGCCTCCCCGCGACCGCTTCACGGGTTAGGCCGTAAAATGACCGCCGGACTCCATTCACAAAGGCGCTGGCCGTCCAACGCCCGTCCTTCCGTAGGTAGATCGTTCCTTCGTTGTTACCGCGCCGGCTCATCGTTTTTTACTCCTTTTGTCGGCCTATCGCCGCCGCGTACGCTTCAGAGTTTTCAAGCCCGACCCAGGGCCGGAAGGCAAGAAACCAATCAATCTCTGTAAGCCCTGCAAGCTCTGGGGGGCCACCGTCAAAGAAGCCCACGCCAAAAAACTCTATGGTGTCGAGCCACTGCGCGAGCGCATGCCGTCTCCCAATCGGTTCATTAGGGATTGCGAGACTCACGCGCCAGAACCATTTCGCCAGCCTTACGGATGGCCGCTCACCCTGTAAGTGACGTAGCAGCTCTAAACATCGCTCACTGGCCTCCCAGGGCAAGTCTCCTCGCTCCATAGATTGCGGCCACCTGAAAGAGAGAAACTCTTCTTCTCGAATCCCGGCAGGGCGTGGCTCTTTCACGATGTCTCTAATGGTGCGGGCAGCCGGCGGCGACCCGCTGTTTTTAGGGGCTTCCTTCACAAGCGCCTGTAATCGCTCCTCAATCTCGACGGCGCTCAGGCTAGGGTTATCTCCTTTGAGACGCCAGACCCATCTCTTCCAGTACAAATGCGTTCTTGCCTTTGCCAATCGCCTACCCCCTATTTTGCCAATGTGCCGCCATTCGCCGCGGTTATTTGCCGTTGACCCACATTATAAGGCCATATACAATTCAAGTCAATAGGGCTTCGTTCAAATAAGCTCTAAAACCAGTTCAGTCGAATCGGAGGATAACGTGCCACAACTACTTCGGCCGGAAGAGGCCGCTCTTGAACTGAGTCTGCCGCGAACGACTGTTTTTCAGTTGATGCGCGATGGCTCGCTCCCAAGCCTGAAGGTCGGGCGGCGGAGACTGGTTCCGGCAACCGCTATCGAAGCGTTCATCTTGCGCAAGGTCAAAGAACAGGCCGGCGGCGCTCAGTGAGCGCCGCTGAGGTACTGACGCTGGCGATCAGCACGTTTCACGGCCAGGAGGACAACCAGCCGGTTGCGAAAAGTCTTTCCTGGCCGCAACTCGTGAAGACGCTGACCCGCCACCGCGAGCGCGACGAGAAGGACGGCCCGGCCTGGTCGCCAGCGTCCTTTCAGCCTGGCTCAACTCGGTTGAAGGTGAACGTTCAGCACGTCAGCGCCGCCGTCGCCGACCTGGACTCTGGCGTCGCCTACGGCGACCTGAAAGACTGGCTGGCCGGCTATGAGTGGGTGGCTCACTCCACCCACAGTTTCACGCCGGAGAATGGCAAGTTCCGAGTAATCCTGCCTCTCGCGCAGCCGGTCCCGGCCTCAGACTGGGCGGACATCTGGCAGCGCCTCAACGCGCATGTCTTCAACAATCTGAATGATCCAGAGACAAAAGATGCTGGCCGGATCTACTTTCTGCCTTCGTGCCCGCCGGCGGCGCTTCGTTTTGCCGAACATCACGCCGGCGAGTTACTCGACCCGTACATCTTGCCAGCGGTCACTAACTCAAACGGCTCGAAGCCGATGCCAGCGCCGGCGATTGACGGCCTTATTGCCGAGGCGCGAAATTCGACCCTGGCCAGCTTTGCCGGAACGATGCGCCGGCGAGGTATGAGTCGACAAGAGATTGAAGCAGCGCTGCGTGTTGTCAACGACGACCGCTGCGACCCGCCGCTCAAAGACACCGTGGTACAAAAGATCGCGGCGAGCATCTCGCGCTACGAGCCGGCGTCTCAGACTCGCCGGCCGTCACAGGCAACCGAGCTAGTCTCTTTGGCTAGCGACGCTACGCTGTTTCATACGTCGGATGGTCAGTCGTTCGCCGGAATTACGGTTGGCGATCATCAAGAAACGTGGCCGCTCAAATCGAAAACGCTGCGCCAGTGGCTCGCAAGGCGATTTTTTGAATTGAAAGGCTCTGTGCCAAACGCCCAGTCCGTACAAGATGCTTTGGCTGTCCTAGAAGGTCAAGCCGCCTTCTCAGGCCCGGAATTATCTGTCTTCACCCGAATCGCGAAAAACGCCGGCGCTGTTTACGTCGATTTGGTTAACAGCACTTGGCAAGCCGTTGAAATCACCGAGTCGGGCTGGCGCATCATAGAAAATCCCCCTGTCCGCTTCCGGCGGTCCCGCGGGATGTTGGCGCTTCCGCCGCCAGTCCCCGGCGGCAGCCTGGACGATCTTCGGCCTTTTATCAACCTGGCAAACGAGTCCGATTGGCGTCTGTTTGTCGGTTGGCTTCTCGCCGCCTTGTGTCCGGCAGGGCCACGTCCCGTCCTGGAAATCTCCGGCGAGCAGGGCGCGGCCAAATCCACAAGTGCCCTCGTGGCGCGGGCGCTTATTGATCCAAACTCCGCGCCGTTGCGTCAAGCGCCGAAAGACGCCCGGGACCTGATGATCGCGGCGACTAATTCCTGGATCGTGAGTCTTGACAATCTGTCCCACCTCCCAGACTGGCTGTCAGACTGTATATGCCGTCTGGCCACTGGTGGCGGCTTCAGTACGCGGGAACTTTACACCGATGGCGAGGAAATTATCTTTTCGGCGCAAAGGCCCGTAATCCTGAATGGGATCGAGTCACTCATACATCGCGGCGATCTGCTGGATCGGGCGTTGATCTTGAACTCTCCGGCCATCCCCGAAGAGCGCCGCCGGCCCGAAGCTGATTTCTGGCGCGACTTCGAGCAAGTCCGGCCCCGTGTCCTAGGGACGCTCTGTGCCGCCGTATCGATGGCGCTTCGAAACCTTCCGCACACCACCCTGCCAAATCTGCCCCGAATGGCGGATTTCGCCTTATGGCTTACAGCCGCCGAGCCTGCGCTTAACTGGCCGTCAGGAGCTTTTCTCAAAGCCTATACAGGCAACGTCGCCGACGCCAACGAGCTATCGCTGGAAGCCTCGCCGGTAGCTGCTGCGGTGATTGCATTGGCCAGCGCCGGCGGCTGGCAAGGAACCACGAGCGAATTGTTACGAAAAGTCAGCGGCGATGACGCGAGCACGAACCAACACGGCTGGCCGAAAAATGCGCGCACCCTAGGAGGCCAGCTAAGGCGGCTTGCCCCGAATCTTCGTCGGATCGGCGTCGTTGTGGAATTTGGAAGGACGAATTCGCAGCGGTGGGTTGCCATTAGAAAGAGTAGGGATTCTTGCGTCACCATCGTCACCGAGCCGATTTTTGCGTCACAGGGCGGCGAAAGTGGTGACGCAACTGGTGGCGATGGTGACGCAACCAGCGTCACAGTGACGCAACCTGGCGAAAGTGCGTCCCCCCAAATCACCTGCAAATCAGCCGAAAATGACGATGGTGACGTTGGTGACGCAAAAATCCCCACCCTTTCGCCTGGCGTCTGGGGGGAAGTGTAGAAATGCTGCTTCAAGGGCTGGTGGCAGAACTAGAGCATCGCGGAATCGAGCTGGAAGCCGATGGCGACAAGCTGAAATTCCGGCCAGTCGAGGCGGCAGCCGACTTGCGTGAGCATATCCGCGAACACAAGCCGGCGCTGATAGCCTTACTGAGCGCGGTCCGACCGGCTACCGCCGAGGAAGTCGAGCGGGCACGTTGGACTGCCGATCCCCGCCCCGAGTTGGACGATGATTCTCAACTTTGGCCCGGCCTTCTTTCTCTGGCATTTGACATAGACGGCGACGATTCAGCCGGCTTGTTTGGAGGCCTGCACGGCCTTCGCTGCTGCGGCGCACGTCTGGTGAGCGCCAATGGCCGGCTTCGATTGACTGCCGGCGCGCTCGGCGCAGAATACCAGGCTTTGCGCCGGCAGTATCTTGTGCCGAACACCGAGCCACTGAAGCGCCTGATGACCGCGCTTGGGCGAGCCGTAAGTGACCCGGTCGTTCAGTGGGCAATCGGGAACGGCGCGAAAATCGCCGGCGTCCACCAGGCGATTGAGGTTGCAATGGCCAGGGCGCTAGAGCCGGCGGAGCGAGAAGCAGCCGAGGAACGCGAGCTATCAGGTAGACCCTCCGTAAAGTTTACGGAGGGTGAGGCGATGGAGAAAATTGCCGCCTACGTCGGTATGAGCCGCCCAACATTGGGGAAGGCCATTCAGGTTGTCGAGGCTGCCGAAGCCGACGCATCCTATGAGCCGCCGGCGGCCGCCAGGCGGCGAAGGAACGGGAACAACAGGGAGGGTACGGAAAGTTTCCGCAGCCTGATACTCAACCTTCGGGCAAGTTGCCCGGAGGTAATGCTATGGAGCGACAACCGGCCTACCTCCTGCGAACTTCGCAGGGGGTTACGAAACAAACGAATTTAACGACAAGAAAGAGGTATGAACTGATGATTTCTGGAAGTCTCCTGGCCAAACTCCTCAACTCGCCGGCTGGCCGGCAAGTTCAGGCAGCCGAGGAACGCGAGCGTCAAACCGAACGCTCGGCAAAGGCAGCCGAGGTGCAGCGCCTGAAGGCCGAGCAGCTGGCCGGCTTGCCCGCGGCTTTGAAGAAGCGCGACGACGCCGAGGCTGCCTGGAAGGCGGCGCAAACGACTCTCAGGGCGACGGAAACCGCTCTCAACGAGGCGCGATTAAGCGTTACCAGTCAATCCTTTTCATACGGCGGGCGGATTGCCCAGCTTGAAAGAAGCCTGTCAGAGCTTGCGCCGAAGGAAATTGGCCTTTTCCTGCGCGAGCTGGGTGACGCCGACATCGCGGAGCTTGTGAAAGCTCGCCTAAGGCCACACCCCATCACGGTCCGGCGAGGCGTGTTTGCCGAGGAAATCATCGGTGTGACTTACGAGGAGCGTCAAGTTTCCGCCGCGGCGGTGGTGTCGCTAATAGGTTCGCTGCGCGATGAGGCGATGGCGCTGCAATTTACCGACACGTCCGAAGGTGAAATCGCAAGCCAACTGGGGGAAATGCGTCGGCAACTACTAGGGGCTGAGTGATAGCCCGGCTCGGCACCTACTACCCCCTCCTTCCGACTTGGACGTACAGTGTTTGGCAGGGGGGGATAGTTACCCCTCCGCCCCTGCCAACGGCGGCTGCCTCAACGCCGGCCTGGCGTCATCCGAGCAAGGCGAGCGCTGAGGAAAATGGCAGGTTCTACGGCCGAAAATGGCAAGGCGACGCCTGGGCTATGGCTCGCGCCCAGGGGGTGCAAGTCCATCTCGTGAGCCACGCCTTCCTGCTGAGGCGCAGCGGACGGCCAGCGCGCCCCGGCTTCATAAAAGCCGGCCTTTGCCTTGAACCCCTCGACGATGGCGACGAATGGGACATTTACATAAACAAGGAACTTCCGCCGGCCGAACAGGACAGGACACTGGCTCACGAAATCGCCCACTACCTATATTTCGGCGAAGATGAAGCCTTCGCCAACTCGTGGGCGCTTGCCTTCGTAGGCCAGGGGTAGGGGGGTGAAAAGTCCACAGCTTTAAGCCCCGGTAAGCACGTAACCTCTGCATTTGTCATGCAGTTGGGTTTTCGGAAAATCGTATTATAGGAGGCAATATTATGGGTGAAAGAGGGCCGGTGCCCACACCAAGTAATTTGAGGCTACTGCGTGGTAGCCGGCCACAACAGTTGAAGCCGACAATGGCTTTACTGGTGAGGGATTTGCCGCCGCCGAGGTGTCCGCCAGAACTGAGCGCGGATGCAAAGAAGGAATGGCGGCGCGTGGTGCCTACGCTCATTTCAATGGGCGTTGTCTGCTGCCTGGATGTGGCAATCCTTGCCGCCTATTGCCAGTCCGTAGCCTTCTGTAGTGAGGCTGCAGGCCACTTGCAAGCGGAGGGGACAGTCTACACGTCGCCAAGGGGACGGCAATACGAAAGCCCTTGGCTCAAGATTCAGCGGATGTACCGCTCAAACGTGCTCGACTGCGCCAAGGCGCTAGGATTGACGCCGGCCAGTCGCCTCCGTCTGGCCGGCGCTGCGCCGGTAGAGAAACGGGACGAAGCCGAAGAGTTTTTATCCGGCGGCTGATAAGGGGGGGGGTGTACCTATCCCCCCTTGCGAGCCTGCAACCCTGCAACCACCCCCGCAGGTGGTAGAAAGCGCCGAGGCCAAGGCGGTTGCACCCCCCCTGCAACCCCACTGCAACCATGCACACACCCCCGCAGGTGGCAGAAAGGAGCTGGAGGAAAATCGGCTGTTATAAGTTCGCAGAAGGTATATTCTGCGAACTTATGCGATGGCAGAAGTCTAGCAGCCTACAGCATTGAGCATAATAATTGAGCCGCATTGTTCAACTTTACTGCTGGTTGCGATAGTAACAGTAGCGCGGGGCCTTGTGCCCCGCCCGTCCTCCCGCAGGGGACAAGCCCCTGCGCTACAAAGCTCAATGTTTCTGCCCTGCGCTGTAGTCGCGCAAGCCCTTCGCTGCTGTTTTCCTTCACATAAGGCCTAAAGGGGGCATCGCAGGATGCCCGTAGAGGCCTGTCTTTTACGAAAGTGGTGTTAAACCACAGCCGGCGAAGCATCACCTGCGGGGGGGAGGGCTACCGCCAGTTGCCTAGCGGTAGACGATGCCGGATTAGCCGGCGTGCCCTTTATGTCTGCACCTCCGCCCGCCCGGTGATATGGCTCCCAAAGTCCTCCGTTGATGTAGTGGCCAGTGTCGAATGTCCTTATCGTGGTTGCCATCCTCTCTCTCCTTGCGCCTTAGGCCCGCCGGCCATATATTATAATGACAGCAGTTTTTGACAGCAGTTTTGACAGCAACCCGGTGGAATTATACCAAACGCAGCCGCACTTCACGAATGGTTATACTGGGCATTTTACTAGCAAAACGCACGGTATTGGAACGGGACAGAACCCTATTTTGGGGACTTAAAATCCTCCGCCCGCGAGGGCGTGCGAGTTCGACTCTCGCTCTCGGCACCAGTCACCTAATAAAACCGGAAACTAGCTAGCAACCATCGAAGTGTTGAAGCAGTTCGGAGGAGTTTCAATGCCAGCCAAAGGCTTTGTTATTTTGACGCTTGCTTTCCATCAGGAAGGCAAAACCTGGCTTGGTGAGTGCCTGGAGCTGGGCACCGCCACCTATGGACGCACGCTCAAGCAGGTGCACGCTGAGCTAGTCGAGTTAGTAGAACTGCACTTAGAGGTCATCGAAAAGAGTGGAGAGCGCGAGCATTTCTTCAAGACTCAAGACATCAAGTTTTATAGCGATGAACAACTTCCTGCTGAGGTAGAGCAAAAGCTACCGCTCGATGACGGGTACTTTTTTCAGCCGCACCGTGTCCTGGTAGGGTCAGCGGGATAATTGGCCGAGTAACTCCCAGACACAACAGGGAAGCAGCTTATCCACTATTGGCGTGATCATAATACCCGTGAGCGGTAGGTAGTAGTGTCACCGATGGTTATAACTTTGTTCGATTCACATCTCCTAATACCGTTTGAGGATACCGGCCCGCTTCCCAGGTTTCGTCAGCTTCTCCTCGACGATTCAGAGATTGGCGACTTGCTATGCAAGAGTCTCCTGTACGACAAAGTCATCATCCCCACCGTCGATCTGACCATTATTCCGCTTCTTGCGCTTTGGATTGGCCCCACGAATCTTATTACAGCGATTGAAGAGAATCATATACAGATCATCAAGTATCGAGGTGCCATCGGTTATGCAGGGGGTGGGTTGGGATTAGTTTTGTTTGGAATCCAATCCAACCGCCAAGGACGAATCAAGAAAGTGCACGATCTAGCTCAAGCGCCACCTGACGAGGTGCTGAGTTACTTGGAGAGAAAGCTGTCGCTATTAGAAGAATCAATGCTTGGTACGGTTTGGCTGGATGTTAAACGGTACGCTCTGAGGAACATTATCGAAGTCGATCCCAAGGAATTCGAACAGGTTGGTGAGGCGACTTGTCGAGAGATTCTTGATAATCCTCTCCTGCAATCATACTTCGCCATTCGAAACAAAAATCTCAAATACCTAAAAGGTGTTGATGCAAATCAACTTCGATGGTGTCATGGACGGAATCTGAATGACGAAGTTGACGCGCTCCTCCACATGGCCCAATTCAATTGGGAATGCTATCTAGCAGACAAGACAGGTGCAATCGATCAGACAGCAGGGCCGGCGGCGCAACACTTGCTGCAAACGAGAGTTGAGCGATTGGTCGGTAGTCGAGAGGTGGGACGGAGTTTCACAGAAATCTTGGAGCTAAACAGAATCGCCGACCTGTCGATAGCTGCCAGAGATGATGAACTATTCAACCGTATATGGAAACTTCGTAACACTGGAAACGCGGCACAATTCCGGCATTGGTTTCACGAAAATGTACGTCGCAATCCTCAAGAAGCACAGAAGGTGTTTGTTGACTCATTGTTACGCCCAACTTTGGGAGACAATCTTGCATTCAAAGTGGTGCGTTTCATCGTCTTCAATGTGTTGCCTTCTATCATCCCAGAAGCCCCGGCAATCTCACCCTTGGCCAGCGCGGTAGATACCGTCTTGGTTAATAGGGCTATTCGATTTCTCAGTACTCCAACGCCGAAGTTGATGATTGATGATCTTCGTGCAGCATTCAAGGTGAATGCCTGATACCTTTGAACCTCTCGTAGGAGCGTGCTTTCACCACGCAGAAGGGTAAGCTGAGGCACTAGGCGAACTACACCGGTCGGGCGTCACCAAGACCATGTAACTACCTCTGCGACCTC
>JBCLEL010000041.1:0-12706 GCA_038913435.1 Chloroflexota bacterium | reverse complement strand
GCGGTATCAAGGGGCCTTCAACCACCGGCCAATTGCGCTCAGGACATCGCCATAACACCCCATCTGCGCGTGAGAGCGATTGAAGGTAGCGCGGTCAGTTATTTTGAGCGCCCCTTCGGCGTGGGCGCTGCTAATCAAGACGATGCCATCGCTCGGCAGACCCTCATATCGGCCGGCGATGGTAAAGTACCTGGTGTCGCCCTGATTGGGGTTAGCATTTAGCTTCAGCAGAAATGGTGAACCCTTCATCATCTGGTCCACACCGAGAAAGGATGCGTCCGCCGGCGACATTTCGACGACGCGATTGACCCACTGATCCAAGCCCTCATGCGGTGTTGCAATCGTCACCAGATTTCGGACCTGAGCGCCAATAGCCTTGCCATCGTTCAAGGCGCTCGGCTCTTTGGCCACCCTGGCAACCAGTCCACCGGCGCTGTATGCGATTATGTCGAACTGTGTGTCGGGCGTAGCTAAGAGTGGTAAGAGCCGCTCGTACAACCATCGCGCGTTCTCGGCCATGTCGCCGGCCGAAGGGTATTGATAGACCAGCACGTTCTGATAGATGCTGGCGGCAAAATCGGTGAGAATCTTGTTGCAATCGTCGCCGGGCGCTGCGTTCCAGCCGTGGATCACCAACACGTTGCGCTGGCCGGGCCGGAACCTGGTCTTTTGGTCAACCACGTTTCCGTCCGAGGCGACTACCGTCTGTCCAGCCGCGTCCTGAATCTCCCGAGGCTGGCGCAGGACGCTCGCTCTGCTTGAATTGTTTAGCGGTGTTGCGTTAAGGGCCGGCGTCGAAGAGGTCGGCGGCTGGACTAGCGCCGGCGCGGATCGTGGCTTGATAGCCGCGCCTTCGGTAGCAGGCGCCTCAGCAACCCCGTATCCAAGGGCAAAAAATGAAACGACAGCTATGATTAGGCCGGCGGCGATTAACGAGAGATAGGTGTTCCGCAAGATCGAGTCTCAGCACACTACCAACAGCGATTCGGTGGGGATTGGTAAAGGTGTCTCAAGCTACTTCCAGGCCGCGCCGACAATCTCGTTGATGTCCTTCACCCCTTCTTTGACCAGCCACTGCTCTAGGCCGGCGATCACTTCCAGGCAGGTCTTGGGGTTGAAGAAGGTGCTGGTGCCGATCTGAACTGCTCTCGCGCCGGCCATGATGAATTGCAAGGCGTCCTCGGCATTTGTTATGCCGCCGATGCCAATGATCGGCACATCAACCGCCTGCGCCACCTGGTAGACCATGCGAACCGCTATCGGCCGGATGGCCGGCCCGGAGAGGCCGCCGGTCAGGTTGGCCAGAAGCGGTCGGCGAGTCTTCAGGTCTATAACCATGCCGGGGATCGTGTTAATTAGGGTGAGGGCGTCAGCGCCGGCCTCGACCACCGCTTCAGCGATCCCCACTATGTCGGTGACGTTGGGCGACAGCTTTACCAGCAGCGGCAGGTCAATGGCCTCCCTCACTGCCCGTGTCACCTCGGCTGCTGATTCGCAATGCAGACCGAACTGCTCGCCCTCGGCGTCAACGTTGGGGCAGGAGATGTTAAGCTCGATGGCGGCGACGCCCGGCGCCTCGGCCAGCCGGCTGGACACCTCCACGTATTCGTCAATGGTGAAGCCGGCCACGTTGACGATAACCGGCGACGACCACTTTGCCCAGACCGGCGCTTTCTCCCGGATCGCCGCTTCCAGGCCAACATTTTGCAGGCCGATGGCGTTCAGCATGCCGGATGGCGTCTCAGCGATGCGCGGCTGGGGGTTGCCGTCGCGGGGACGCAAAGTGATGGCCTTGACGACGACGGCGCCGAGCAGATTCACGTCAATGATGCTGGCGTACTCGGTCCCGTAACCGAATGTACCAGAGGCCGTCATCACCGGATTTTTCAGCTTGAAGCCGCCCGGACGGCTCGGCGCTATGTCCACCTCCAGCCGCGGCTTCTGGCTTGACTCAGTGGCAATCTTTAGATCAGATCGGACTACCAATCCATCTCCTTCAAGTCAAAAACCGGCCCATCGCGGCAGACTCGTTGGGGTCCCCTCTTGGTTGGTATCACGCAACCCAAGCATACCCCCATCGCGCAACCCATGCGCTCTTCCATCGCGATCTGAACCTCCAGACGAGGCGAGAACGGAATCTTTTTCAGCGCCTTCAACATTGGTACCGGCCCACAGGCGAACACCTGGTCCGGCCAGCTCAGGAACTCGCTGATGTGCTGAGTAACCAGGCCGGCCCGGCCGGCGCTGCCGTCGTCGGTAGCGATGACGTACTCAACCTGGACCGGCATTAATTCCGGCGGGTAGGCCCGCGCGGCGTTGCGGTAGCCGGCCAGCAACGTCACCTCGCAGCCTTTTTCCAACGCCTCTTCGGCTAAGGCGACCAGCGGCACCACGCCAACGCCGCCGCCGATCATCAGCAGCCGGCGGCCGGTTCGCCGGACCTCGAATGGCCGGCCGAGCGGGCCAAGTATGTCTATCATTGCGCCTGGCTGCACGCGGGACAGTAGATCAGTGCCCCGGCCAACTACCTCATACAAAATGTCCATCTCATCCGGCGCAAGCGTTGTCGCGGCCGGAGACCGGCGCAGCCGCAGCACGCTCAGCGGCCGGCGCAGAAGCGGATCGTACTGGTCAGTGCAGCGAATGTGGAGGAACTGGCCGGGCCGGACCAGCGGCGCGAGCGCCGGCGACCAGACCGTCATCACGTAAGAGTTCTCGGCCACCGGAAAGTTGGCCTTGACCTCAGCCATCAACTGCTTCATCTAGTTCTCGCCAGCCCGCTGAAAAATTGCCACCAAACACAAAGGCACAAGGTAATTTAGAATTCTTGGGTAGTGGGTCAGTTTGAAATCTACCACTTTTGATCCTGCCTTAAGGAGTTTTCGGCTTGATAAAGCGGACAGGGTTGGCCGCCCCCTTGGCCCGGTACTCGTCAGGCACCCGCTTTCTGATGTAGAGGCTCTCAGTCGTTTGTTCTGCAGGCTCCCCCACAAAGCCAGATCGACCCGCGATGTCATTTTCCAGCCAAGGGAAATTGGCTCTTGTAGCCGCCAGCCACTCTGTTGGCCGGAACACGCCAACCACGAGCCCTCGACGATGCGCCAAGACCAGCCTGAAATTCTTGGCCTTGTTTACGTTAATCTTCCACACACCCCGCACCGCGTCGTAAATCTCCCTTCCTGCTTCTTCATAGCTCTTTGCAATGGGGATTAAGATCAACGGTTCTCTGGCCTCAAATGGCTGGGCGGCATACTCCGAGACAATCTGTTCGACATGTCTGCATCCGTAGTCGCCAGCCCCATGACCGCTAACTTTATTGGTTAGACCTGGATAGGCATCAATCAAAGCAGCTTCGATTTGAAAGGCCAAGTGCGCGTTTTCGATATTGTGCCGGTGAATCACGTGAGCGACATCACGGCCTGCTACCGAAATATCCTTGATGCGTTGAAACTTCAAATCGGCTGAATCTTCGTCCTGGGCCGCCGACAAGGCACCTTTTGCATGCTCAAAAACTCGGTCGCCTTGACCCTTCCCAACGTAGAAAGTTTCGCCGTTTCGAGGATCGATCAGCCGATAGACGTACCACTTCAAGCGCTCTGCCACACCAGGGGGAAATCTGTCTCTCTGCATGATTCGCTCCTCTCGAGACGAGTTTAAGGTGGAAACCGCCTTTTCGAACTGATGCACTACCAATTCTTGAGTTTGCTTCGTGTCTTTGTGCCTTTGTGGTAACCTTCGTCAACATCCCGTCACTACAAAAGATTGCGAAACTCTTCTGCGGTCAGTCCCATATCATCCAAAATGCCCGCTAGCGTCTTGGGCCTGATGGTCTTCCCCGCGTGCATAGACACCACAATCCTCGCCTTATCATTCTTCCGGTAGTAAACTGCGTGGCTTCCTTTTTGACGGTCAACGACAAATCCAAGCTTTATCGCTATCCTGACCACTTCCCTGGCGGTGACTACAGGGAGCTTAGGACTCAAAAGGTGATCTCTACCGGCTTGATCAGTATGTCCTCCACCGGCAGAGGCTCCCCGTGCATCCGCAGGCTCTCCAGATACACCTCCATCGCCTCTTTGACATTGGCCAGGGTCTCGTCCAGCGTATCACCCTGGGTGTGGCAACCCTTCAGGGCCGGGCAGAAAGCGTGGTAGCCGCCCTCCTCCTCTCGCTCTAGGATGACCGTAAAATGATACTTTTCCATTATCTCACTCCTGGTTATCGCGCTCGCTTTGCCCCTGAGCGGAGTTTTAACATTATTTCGTAGTTATGCTTTGTATTTTTGTGGTAAATCTTCTAATCATCCCATCACCACGCCGGCCGAATGCGGAACATATCGCTTGGTCAGGTACTCCGGCAACGGGCGGATGTCGTAGCTGCCGGCCGGCGCCGTCAACGACTCGACCGCCGCCTTGAAGGTGTCTATGCTGGTGAAGACCGGCAGGCCGCGCTCGGTCGCCGCCCGCCGGATAGCGAACCCGTCCTGCAAGATGCTGCGTCCGCCGGTCACGGTATTTAATACACCATTGACGAGACGTTGACTGATTACGTCTAATACATTAGGGTGGCCCTCGTCCAGCTTCTTGGTGACCATTTCAACCGGCAACCCCATCGAGCGGATCATTGCCGCCGTCCCTTCGGTCGCGTAGAGCCTGTAGCCGATGTCGCCAAGACGCCGGATATACGGCTGCGCTTCGTCCTTGTCGCGGTCGGCGATACTGAGCAGGATTGCGCCGGCCGGCGGCAGAATGAGCTTCGCGGCGATCAGGCACTTCGTAAGCGCCGCAGGAAAGGTGCGGTCAATGCCCATCACCTCGCCGGTCGACTTCATCTCCGGCCCCAGGTAAGTGTCTACACCGACCAGCTTTGCCATTGAAAAGACCGGCGCTTTGATTGCGACCAGGTCTTGCTTCGGCGCGAGGCCGGTCTGGTAGCCCTGCTCGCGCAAGGTCCGGCCGAGCATCACGTGGGTGGCGACCTTCACCATTGGGATGCCGGTCACCTTTGATAGGAATGGCACTGTCCGGCTAGCCCGTGGGTTGACCTCCAGGACGTAGACTTCGCCTTTGTAAATCACATACTGGACGTTCATCAACCCCCTGACTTCCAGCGCCAGGCCAATGGTGACCGCATAGTCAACGATGGTCTGGACTTCCTGCTCGCTCAAATTCAGACCGGGGTACACCGCCATGCTGTCGCCGCTGTGAACGCCGGCCCGCTCGATGTGTTCCATCACGCCGGGGATCAGGACATCGTGGCCGTCACAGATCGCGTCAACCTCGACCTCTCTGCCTTCCAAATACTTATCAACCAGGATCGGGTGCTTCTCGTTGATCTGGGCGGCCGCCGCAACGTAGCGGCGCAAGTCATCATCGTGGTGAACAATCTCCATCGCCCGGCCACCGAGCACGTAAGAAGGCCGCACCAGCACCGGATAGCCGATCCGACCGGCTACTCGCACCGCGTCCTCGACGTTGGTGACTGCGCCGCCGGGCGGCTGTGGTATGCCAAGCCGTTGCAGAAAGTCCTCGAAGCGCCGTCGGTCTTCCGCCAGGTCAATCGAGTTAACATCCGAGCCGATGATGGGGACGCCGGCTCGCCAGAGCGAATCGGCCAGGTTGATCGCCGTCTGTCCGCCAAACTGGACGATGACCGGCGTCTGCTCCAGCCCTTCGTTTTCCAGCGCGTCCCGCACGCCCTCCTCGTCCAACGGCTCGAAGTACAGCCGGTCGGAGGTGTCAAAGTCGGTGCTGACCGTTTCGGGGTTCGAGTTCAGCATCAGGCTGCGGTAGCCGGCCTCCTGCAACGCCCAGGCCGAGTGGACGCTACAGTAGTCAAACTCGATGCCCTGGCCGATCCTGATCGGGCCGGAGCCGATGACGGCCGCCTTTGGCCCCGGCAGCGGTTCAGCCTCGTTGTCCACCTCGTAGGTCGAGTAGAAGTAGGCCGTCTGCGCCTCAAACTCGGCCGAGCAGGTGTCAACCATCTTGTAGACCGGCTTGATGCCCCACGCCTTCCGCGCCGAACGCGCCTGTTCGGGCAGCATGTCGGCCAATGTGCCGATCTGGGCGTCGGTGAAGCCGAGCCGCTTGGCCTCCCACATCAGGGCCGGCGTCAACCGCTCGGTCAGCAGCCGGCGCTCCATCTCGACGATTCGCAAGAGCCGGCGCAGGAACCAGGGCGTGATCCGGCTGCGCTGGTATAGCTCGTCCACGCCGGCGCCCCGGCGCAGGGCGGCCATCAACGCCCAGAGTCGCATGTCGTTGGGGACCTCGATGGCCCGCCAGAGCGCACCGCTGACCGCCTGGCCGTCGTCGCTGGTCCAGGCGCGGTCCTCCCACAGCAGGCTGCGCCCGCCCAACTCCAAACTCCGCACCGCCTTCTGCAAGGCCGCCTCGAAGCAGCGGTCTATCGCCATCACCTCGCCGGTCGCCTTCATCTGAGTGCCGATGGTTCGGTCGCCGCGCGGAAACTTGTCGAAGGGCCAGCGCGGTATCTTCACGACACAGTAGTCGAGCGTCGGTTCAAAGGCCGCCGTCGTCTTGCCGGTGACGGCGTTGGCGATCTCGTCCAACCGCCGGCCGACCGCGATCTTAGCGGCGACTCTAGCGATTGGATAGCCGGTCGCTTTCGATGCCAGCGCCGACGACCGGCTGACTCGCGGATTGACCTCGATCACGTAGTACTGGTCGGAATCCGGGTCCAGGGAAAACTGGATGTTGCAGCCACCCTCGATTCCCAGAGCGCGGATGATCTTGATCGAGGCGGTCCGCAACATCTGGTACTGCTTGTCGGAGAGAGTCTGGCTTGGCGCTACCACGATTGAATCGCCGGTGTGGACGCCCATCGGATCAATGTTCTCCATGTTGCAGATGATGATGCAGGTGTCGGCGGCGTCCCGCATCACCTCATACTCGATCTCTTTCCAACCGGCCACGCTCTGCTCGACCAATACCTGGCTGATCGGGCTGTGTTGCAGCCCGTTCTGGACAACCCGCTCGTATTCCTCGCGGGTGCCGGCGATGCCGCCGCCGGTGCCGCCCAGGGTGTAGCCCGGCCGAATAATCAGCGGCAGTGACATCGTGTCGAGCAGCCGCATCGCTTCTTCCGGGGAATAGACCGTCGCGCTCGGTGGGACCGGCTCGCCGATCTCGACCAGCATCTGTTTGAAGAGTTCGCGGTCCTCGGCCTTTCTGATCGTGGCCAACGGCGTGCCGAGCAAGCGGACGTCGTACCGGTCGAGCACGCCGGCGTCGGCCAACTCGACCGCCAGGTTGAGGCCGGTTTGCCCGCCCAAGGTGGGCAGGACGCCATCCGGCCGCTCGCGCTCGATGATCCGGCTGATCGCTTCGACCGTCAGCGGCTCGATGTAGACGATGTCGGCGATGCCTTCATCGGTCATGATCGTCGCCGGATTCGAGTTGACCAGGACCGAGGTGACGCCCTCCTCGCGCAGCGCCTTGCATGCCTGGGTGCCGGCGTAGTCGAACTCCGCCGCCTGGCCGATGATGATGGGGCCGGATCCGATCACCAGCACCTTCTTGATCGGACGATCGTTCACCACGAACGCCCTCCGGGAGCGGGCCGCGTCCGAGTGCCCTCACCCGGACTCGTCCTTCCGAGAAGGACGAGTCCGGCCTCTCCCAGCGGGAGAGGCGACAAAAGTTCCCTCTCCCGCTGGGAGAGGGTTAGGGTGAGGGAAAAAACGCTTGCCACGCTCATATCTCAGTCCCCATATTTCCGGCCCGACGCCCGCCAACCATTTCCAAGAACTGGTCAAAAAGGGGCTGGTTGTCCTGGGGGCCGGGCGAACCTTCCGGGTGGTACTGCACCGAAAAAGCCGGCAGTTCTCGATGCGCCAGCCCCTCGACCGAGCCGTCGTTCAGATTTGTCCTTGAAACGAAAAAGTCACTCTCCGGAGGGATCGAATCGCGGTCAACCTGGAACTCGTGATTCTGCGATGTTATGTAGACCTTGCCGGTTTGCAAGTCCTTTACTGGATGGTTGCCGCCGTGGTGGCCAAACTTCAGCCGGCTGGTCGTCGCGCCAATCGCTAGCCCCAATAGCTGATGCCCCAGACAGATGCCAAAGAATGGAGTCCGGTTGGTGACGAGCCAGCGAATCGTAGCCACAGTCGTATGCAGGTTGGCGGGGTCGCCGGGTCCGTTGGACACAACCACCCCGTCAGGACGATGGGACATTATTTCCTCATACGAAGCCGAGTGACCTACCACTATCGGCTTGACACCCCGGCCTAGGAGCGAGCGGATGATGTTCCACTTGATGCCACAGTCAACAACCACGATGCGCAGGTCTGATTGACCACCGCTTGTCTCGTAGGACAGGCCGGCCAGCGCGCCGGCCGTCTCGCCAACGGCGTCTATCTGGCTTACCGATAGCGCCGCCTGGGCCATCGCAACCATCCCCTCCGGCGACTCCTTACGCTCGCCCTGCAACAGCACCCCGCGCATCGTGCCTTTGGTGCGCAATCGTTTGGTAATAGCACGGGTATCGACGCCAAAGATGGCCGGCACATCGGCCGCCGCCAGCATTGATTGCAACGAGGCTTCGGCGTGGCAGTTGGAGTAGTCGTCGTAGTACTCGCGGACGATCAGGCCGGCCACCCAGGGCCGCATTGACTCCTGGTCCTGAGCGGTCACGCCGTAGCTGCCGATGAGCGGGTAGGTCATCACTACCATCTGGCCACGGTAGGACGGGTCGGTGCAGATCTCCTGGTAGCCGGTCATGCTGGTGTTGAACACGACCTCGGCGTAGGCATCTCGCCTTGCGCCAAAGGCGAAGCCTGGATAGAAGCTGCCGTCTTCCAGAACCAGCACGGCCGGCCGGCGCTCGTTCACCTACCCGCCCCTGTCAGCCTACCGCTGCCCAGTTCAACGTCGGTATGCACGATTTTGCCGCCAACCACCGTTGCGGCGATCTTCCCAGTCAGCCGCTGGCCGGCCAGGGGCGTGTTTTTGCCTTTGGAGTACATCTTGGTCGGATCGAGCGTCCAGCTAGCGCTTGGATCAAAGATCACAACATCGCCATCGTCGCCAACCGCCAGCCGGCCAGCCGGCAGCCGGTAGGCGCGGGCCGGGTCAATCGTCATCCGCGAAATGACCAGCTTCAGATCGAGATCGCCGTTGTGAACCAGTCTCAGCACCGCCGCCAGCGCCGTCTCGAAGCCGGAGATGCCAAAGGCGGCAACGCCGTACTCGCATAGCTTGTCGGGACTGGCGTGCGGCGCGTGGTCGGTGGCTATCAGGTCGAGGGTCCCGTCCTTCAAGCCGGCGATCAACGCCTGCCGGTCTTCCTCGCCCCGCAACGGCGGGTTGACCTTTGTGCTGGTGTCGTATGGCTGCCCGGTTCGGCCGTCCCAACGTTCGCCGGCCACCCACTCATCGGTCATAGTCAGGTGATGTGGCGTGACCTCGGCGGTAACCTGCGCGCCCTGCTCCTTGGCCCAACGAACCAGGCCGACACCGCGGACGGTTGTCAGGTGGCAGAGATGCAACCGGCCGCCTGTTTGTAGCGACAGTAGCAAGTCGCGGGCGACCATCGCCTCCTCGCCAACGGCCGGCCATCCTTTCAGCCCTAGCCTTGACGACACCCGCCCCTCGTGCATCAGTCCGCCGGCCGTCAGAGTAGCGTCTTCGCAATGGGGCGAGATAGGTCGGCCGGTCAGCTTTCCGTACTCCAACGCCCGCCGCATCAGCTCGCCGTTCAAAACCGGCCGGCCATCGTCGGAGAAGGCGATGGCGCCGGCTTCGGCCAGTTCGGCCATCTCAACCAGCTCTTTGCCATCCATCCCCCGGCTGATGCAGGCGCCCTGATGCACCCTAACCGTCCCGGCAGTCCGGGCGGTACGTTGCACATACTCCAAACCGGCCACCGAATCAATCGGCGGCGCTGTGTTAGCCATCGCGCAGATGGTGGTGAAGCCGCCGGCCGCTGCCGCCCGGCTGCCGGTGGCTATCGTCTCTTTGTGCTCCTGGCCGGGATCGCGCAGATGGCTATGTACATCCACCAAGCCGGGCGCGACGATCAGGCCAGCCGCGTCCAGCACCGGCAGCCGTTCGGTTGAGTCCAGCCGGATGCTGCTGCCGATTGCGGCAACCCTGCCATCTTCGATGAGCAGGTCGCCGGTCTGGTCAATGCCTTGCGCTACGTCAATTATCCGTCCGCCGCGTATCAGTAGGTCAGGCATAAAATCTCTCTAATACCCTCAACCCAACCTTCTCCCTTTGGGAGAAGGAGATTTTCTGCCTCTCCCAAAGGGAGAGGCCGGCTCGTCCTTCAAGGGAAGGACGAGCCGGGTGAGGGCGCGTATCATCAACCGTCATATCTCCCGTATCCTTGCCGCCAACAGGTACAAGAGCGCCATCCGCACGGCCACGCCGTTGGCGACCTGCGCCTCGATCACCGACTGGCTGCCGTAGGCAACGTCCGGCGCGATCTCGATGCCCTCGTTCATCGGGCCAGGGTGCATCACCAGCGCATTCGGCTTGGCTTTCTTGAGCCGGTCGCAGTTGACCTGGTAGAGCCGGGCATACTCCCGGATGCTAGGAAAGTAACCGCCCTGCTGCCGTTCCATCTGGATCCTCAGCGCCATCAGCACGTCGGCGCCAACCACCGCCCGATCGAGGTCGCTTTCCAGTTCAACCGCCGGCAACCCATAGCAGCGCCCGTTGCCCACCTCGGGTAGCAACGTCGGCGGCCCCACCAGCACCACCCGAGCGCCGGCTTTCGTCAATCCCCATACGTTCGAGCGGGCGACCCGGCTGTGCAATATATCGCCGATGATAACCACCTTCAACCCCTCGACCGAGCCGAAACGCTCGCGCATCGTGTAGAGGTCGAGCAAGGCCTGGGTCGGATGGGCGTGCCAACCATCGCCGGCGTTGACGACGGAGCCTGCGATGTGCTGGGCGATCAGGTAAGGCGCGCCGGACTCGGAGTGCCGCACTATGACGACATCAGCGCCCAGCGCCTGCAACGTCCGCATCGTGTCAACCAGCGACTCGCCTTTGCTGACCGAGCTACCGGAGGCGGCGACGTTTATCACATCGGCCGAGAGGTTCTTGGCCGCTAGCTCGAATGACACGCGTGTCCGGGTGCTGGCCTCGTAGAACATGTTGACGACGGTGACGCCGCGCAGCGACGGCACTCGCCGGATCGGCCGGCCGAGCACCTCCTTCATCGCGTCGGTCGTCTGCATGACCTCGTTGATCTCGTCCAGGCTGAAGTCGTCCAGGTCCAACAGGTGCCGGCGGTTCATTTTGCCCCCCTTTCGGCTGGCGCAATCACCACTTCGTCAACGCCATCAACCTCTTTGAGCCGCACCTTGATCTCTTCGTCCTGGGAGGTCGGCACATTCTTGCCAACGTAGTCTGCTCGAATCGGCAGCTCGCGATGGCCGCGGTCAACCAGCACGGCCAACTGGATGTTGCGCGGCCGGCCGTAGTCCATCACTTCATCCATCGCCGCCCTGATTGACCGGCCGGTGAAGAGCACGTCGTCAACCAGGATCACCCGCTGATCGGTGATGCTGACCGGAATGTTGCTGCGCCGCACTATCGGTCGCAACAGCCGGCTGGCCAGGTCGTCGCGGTGGAGGGTGATGTCAACCTGGGCTAGCGGGAGCTTTTTCCCTTCCAATTGCTCCAACAGTTCGGCCAGCCGACGGCCTATCGGCACGCCTCTGGTCAGCAAACCGACCAGCACCAAATCATCAACGCCCTTGTTGCGCTCGACGATCTCGTGGGCGATCCGGGCCAGCGCCCGCCGGATGTCGTCCTCGGTCATGATGACCTTTTCGTTCATGTCGGTCTCCGGGATGCCGGCTGGTGTGAAAATACGGGATGAACCGCAGAGGCGCAGAGGCGCAGAGATTGAAATTTGATCCTCGGCGTCTCCGCGTCTCTGCGGTGAAAGGAGACTCCGCCTGACTCCGAGTGGACAACGCGGCTGAAAAGAAAAACCCCCTGCCGCTGGTGCAATCGCACCGCGCAAGGGGCCGATTTTGATATGCGGATAGACAACAATAATCACTCTCCTTTCCAGCCTCGCCGGACTGGATTAAAGGAAGCCGGCCGGATGATGCGGCCTACCATCTGTTGGCTAATAGCTTACCACAGGCCGGCCGGTTGCACAAACGAATCTACGCAGATCAACACCTCTGACCCAATGGATTATGTCGCCCAGGGCCAAAATGCGATTCGCACTCAGCCACAAGATTGTCGAGTTTGGCCAAGTGCTCTTCACATAGCGTGATAACATCCTTCTCTGGAAACTCATCCTCGGTGAACTCGCCAAAATACCATCTCGACTCGGTCAAAATGTCCGTGTCTCGCTCACGCATCGGAAGTGGTAAGTTTGGAGATAGTCTCTTAGTCCCAATCTTCTCAACGGTACCGTCAGCGCGGGTGACGACCGTCGTGAGACTACCGCTGATGCGAACAATATTTACTGTGATCTTGACAGAAATGTGACCGTGAGGCCTAACAGGCTCCTCATGCACCGTAGTCGCCCGCGACTCGTTCATTAAGCGCATTACCGGATCGTCTTTCATCGCAGCCTGTTTCTCACCATACCAGCTATGAAAGCCCGGCGCTCGGCTAAACTCCCGTTGCATATACCAGGTGATACTTCGCTCCGCACTCAAAAACGCGCTGAGGTTGTATTCAAGCGTGTTTCGGTCAGTCTT
>JBCLEL010000040.1:0-12725 GCA_038913435.1 Chloroflexota bacterium | reverse complement strand
CAATTCGGCGAATAGCGTTTACATAGCAGATAGATTATAATAATCACCACTCAAAGACCAACACCTTCCGATCGATTAGGCCCTGTTCACGGTATTGAGTCATCTATGTGGAGAGAGGATGGAGGAATAAGCTGATGATAGCTATGTCCGAGAGGCAACGCGACGAACTCAACGAGTTAGGTTGGACGGTACTCCCTAATATCCTGACCCCAGCAGAGACGAATCGGCTGAATGACGCGATGGACGAGGTCGCCGACCGCCTTCGCAAGGCGAGGAGTTTGGGCCCTAGTGAGGGCGTTGGTTCTCGCAATGGCCTGAGACTCCATGACACAATCCTCGATCTAATAGATCATCCCAAGATTCTGCCGTTAGTCGTAGATGCGGTCGGATGGAATATCCAGAATCGGGACAGCACCTTCGGCTACTCGGCGCCGAAGCCGGCTGGCGCTGACCCTGACATATTGTCGCTTGGCTGGCACTTTGACTATGAAGAGGAGTTCGCTGGCACCACGGTAGATGGACGTATGCCCCTCATTGACTTCAAGGTAGGATGGTACGTAACTGACCACACGGAGCCGGGTCATGCCACAATCCTGCTGGTGCCAGGTAGCTATAAGTGGACGCGTGAACAGCGAGCGAATTGGGAATCCTGGCTAAACCCCAAGGAAATCTTCGAGCTGCGGGTGCCGGCTGGCAGCGCGATGCTATGGCGGCCTACCACCCTCCATGCCGTGACCCCGAATCTCTCGAAAAGCTTCCGCAAGGCAATCTATGTCAGCTATATACCCAGATGGGTGCGACCTAGCTGCTATATGGAGCAGGACCCCGCGCTGCTCGCACGTAGCTCGCCGATCCGCCGGCAGCTATTGGGCGCGATGGGCGACCTTTCACACCCGCTTGGTAAGGATCCGGTTAGCTCGCCTTCATCGCAGTATTGGTTCAGCGACGATTGGGAGAACGTACCACTCAAAGCGTGGGCAGAAGCGCAGGCCGGCCCCGGACCGCATGATTGGGGGCTGGGCTTGGGAGCAAGTTTTACGAAAGGGCCCGGCTACCAATTTACTCAGGTGCGTGTCCCAGCGGGCAGGTAGTTTATTGCAAACTAATCGTTTGACGAGAATTGGGAAAGGGGGGAACGCCTGACAGCCGATGTAACTGCCCCAGTACGATACTAGCTAAACGCATACTCCAAAACTACGCAGATCAAATAAGGAGAGGGAGAGTCAAATGTCGGATAAGTTGTTTGTGCGCAGAGTTACCCGCCGTTCGTTCCTAGCCGGCTTGGGGGCTGCGGCCGCACTGCCGATCCTGGCGGCTTGCCAACCGCAGGTAGTCGAAAAGATAGTCGAGAAGCCGGTTGAGAAGATCGTCGAGAAAGAGAAGATCGTCGAGAAGACGGTCGAAAAAGTAGTCACTCAGATTGTCGAGAAAGAGAAGATCGTCGAGAAAGAGAAGATCGTCGAGAAGGCCGTCGTTGTGACGGCAACACCTCCGCCGGCGCCCAAGATAGACCAGCGTTTCGTCGGGAAGGTTGAGGGGCCAGAGATCATAACCGATCCGACCAAGTTCCCTAAAGATTTCAAGGAGTCACCAAAGCTCGCCGCCGATGTCAAGGCTGGCAAGCTGCCGGCGCTCAAAGACCGCTTGCCGGCGCCGGAAGACGTGCTGGTCATTAAACCGGTGCGTGAGGTGGGCAAATACGGTGGCCTCTGGCGGCGAGGTTTCACCGGCCCGTTTGACCGTCCAAACGGTTTTCGCACCGCTGGGCCGGACCACACTCTGTTCTACGATTACCTGGTGGCCAATCTGGTTCCCAACCTAGCCAAAAAGTGGGAAGTCTCCAGCGATGGCAAGACCACCACCATCTTTCTCCGCAAGGGCCTGAAGTGGTCGGATGGTACGCCCCTCACCGCCAATGATTTTATGTTCTGGTACAACGACGTTTACCTGAACAAAGAGCTCATCCCAACGCCAAATCCGAATTTAGCTATCGCCGGCAAACAAGGGACGATGGAAAAAGCGGACGACTTCACTGTTCGATATAAGTTCCCCGAACCGTACTACATGTTCCCGGAGTTTCTGGCCGGCGCTGCTGGGATCAGCAGCCATTCTGCCCAAACATCAGGCGGTGGCTACGCTCCGGCCCACTACCTCAAACAGTTCCATCCAAAATATACCGACAAGGCTGCGCTTGACCAGAAGATCAAGGACGCCAAGCAGGAAAACTGGGTCAACCTGTTCAAGAGCAAGAACGATTGGGCCGCGAACCCTGAACTGCCAGTATTGACGCCCTGGAAGACGACCAGCCCGATCAATAGCCCGGTCTGGGTCCTGGAGCGAAATCCCTACTACTGGGGAGTCGACACTGACGGCAATCAGCTACCCTACATTGACGGTATCGTGATGAACCTGGCGGAGAACCTGGAAGTTCTCAATCTACGAGCCGTCGCCGGTGAATACGACTGGCAAGAGCGGCACATTGACATCAACAAGCTGCCAGTCTTTGTTCAAAACATGGAGAGGGGTGGCTACGGGGTCTACCTAGATCCCCCAGGCAGCGGCTCAGAGGCCGGCATGCCAATCAATATGGACTACGACAAAGACCCGGAGATTCAGAAGTGGTTCCACAATCGGGACTTCCGACGGGCAATTTCGATGGGGATAGACCGCAAACAGATCAATGAAGCATTCTTCCTAGGGCTTGGTAGAGAAGGCTCTCAAATTCCGGTCAAAACTAACCCGTACTATCCGGGCGACGAGTACGTCACGAAATGGCATAACAATGATCCCAAGATGGCCAACGACCTGCTGGACAAGATCGGACTGGACAAGAAGGACGGCGAGGGCTTCCGACTTCGGACCGACGGCAAGGGCCGGCTGAAGCTGGAGATCTCAGTGAACACCGCTTGGTTCTTGCCGCACAACAAGATGGCCGAGATGATCGCCCAGCAGTGGAAGAAGATCGGTATTGAGCTAGTTGTCCAATCGCTGGACCCCGGCTTGTTGAGCACGCGAGTAAACGCCAATGAAGTCCAGATCTCCATGACGACCAACTATGGCACCGACCGGACCATGACCTGGATCGGAATGGCGTTCCCCAACACCGGCGGACCCAACAACGGACCACTCGCTGGCCAATGGTTTGCAACCGAGGGTAAGCAAGGCAAGGAGCCTCCGGCCGCCATCAAGAAGGTAATGGAGGAGTGGAAGCGGGCGCGAAGCGTGCCTCCGGCGGAGCAGGTCAAGATTGCACAGGAGATCTGGAAGACGCTGGTCGAGGAATGTTGGCACATCGGCACGGTGGGAGTAGTGCCGTCAATCATGGGCGTTCGCATCGTCAAAGATAAGATGGGGAACGTGCCGGGCCGGATAATAGTGGGAGTTGACGCCAACAACTCGGCCAATATTCACCCGTCTACCGTATTCTTCAAGTAATTTGTGGCAACCCTGGGCGCCGCTATCGCGGCGCCCAGGGTCAGTCTTTGCCGTTGTAGATACCCCAATTCTGGTGTGAAAATGACATTCAGCGGCTTTGTAGGGGCGTCCTTCGGCTGAAGGACGCCCCTACAGCGATACATTTTCATCTTTCGGTGGCCGCCCGTAAGGGCGATGTACGACTGCTCTGAGTGGTGAATACGGTGTTAGCTTACATAGGTCGTCGTCTTCTCTTGGCCGTTCTCACCACCTGGACTATTACTGTGCTCTCGTTCGTCATTATTGAGTTGCCGCCAGGCGATTACGTCACGAGCTACATCGCCGCGATGCAAGCCTCTGGAAGCCCGGTCTCGGAAGAAGAGGCCAGAAACTTGCGCTTGCAGTACGGCCTAGACCAGCCCGTCTACGTGCAGTATTTCAAATGGATGGAACAGATCGTTCAGGGTAACTTCGGTTTATCAATGTCTTATCGGCGGCCGGTGACTGAGGTTATCGGCGATCGCTTGCTGCTCACGGTCGTAGTCAGCTTAGCGGCAGTGTTCTTTACTTGGATAGTAGCATTGCCGATAGGCATTTACTCGGCTGTCCGGCAGTACTCGGCAGGAGATTACCTTTTCACGTTCATTGGATTTATCGGGCTGGCGGTCCCTAACTTTCTGTTGGCTCTGGTGATCATGTACTTCGGGTTCACTCTGTTTAATGCAAACGTTGGAGGGTTATTCTCACCGGATTATCAACAGGCGCCGTGGAGTCTGGCGCGAGCCTGGGACCTGATTTCGCACCTACCGCTGCCGACCCTCATCCTTGGGTTGGCCGGAACCGCCGGACTAATCCGTATCATGCGCGCCAACCTGCTGGACGAGCTGCGCAAACCTTACGTCATAACAGCCCGCGCGAAGGGACTGTCGGAGGCCAGGCTAACCGTGAAGTACCCGGTGCGGGTTGCGCTTAATCCGTTTGCTAGCACCATCGGCTATCTATTTCCTTATATCGTCTCTGGCAGCATCATCGTTTCGCTCGTCCTGAGCCTGCCGACGGTCGGCCCGCTTTTGCTGACCTCTCTTCTAGCACAGGACATGTTTCTGGCCGGGACCATAGTGCTGATGCTTGGCTGCTTAACCGTGATTGGCACGCTACTCTCCGACTTCCTGCTGATGTGGATTGATCCCCGTATCAGGATGGAGGGCCGGTAGCAGCCAAGCAACGGCCTGCGACGCCGTTCAAAAAACGCCTGACGGCCGGGCATTTTTCTGTAGGACCGAGCGACCGAGCGCCAGCCCGAGCTGGACCAACAAGCCTGGGTCTAAAGCCATCCGAAACAGATCGTGATACGAGTAGGCGCCGGTGAACATTCCCCACAGGATGCGGGCGTGTAGCTCGCTAACCGCTTGGTGTTGCCGAGCGCCAGCGGCAATGCGATAGTGCGCCATCGGCATCACCCCAAAATGCTTCAGTAGCGGCACCTCCAGAAATAGCACCCTACCTATCCGATTGTCGCTATCGATCGCTCGACAAAGCGGCAGATAGTTTGTGACAAAGTCTTGTTTGGCGCACCCTTGGTGGATAGCGGTCCAGGCGGCTCGCTCCGCCGTAGCCAACGCCGAGCCAATACCGTTCTTGTATAGTCGAGTTGCCGAGGCGTCGCCGATTGCTACGAATCCATCCCCAGCGACGTTCCTGGCCGATTCAATTGATATTTTGGGCAGGCATCCACAGACCCGGCGCACTTTTACGCCCAGTACAGCTTTTACCTCATCCAATTCCAGGAACTGGCGCAGACTCCGCATCTGACCACGTGGGTTGAGTAGGGACGCTGTCACAAAGGGGCCTTTGGGTATCAGGATGCCGTAGGTCGCGATCTCGTCGGGAGGCAAGAAGATATGGACCGATGGGCCCAGCCGGCGTTCGACTTCCTCCTGGCCTAGATACAACTCGGTCTGACACATTGAGCCGGTCAGCGGTGGCCGGTAATCGAAGCCTTGCAGCGAGGATGGTTTTCCGTTCACACCGGTGGCCAGCACTAGCAGGTCGCACCTCTCGCTCTGCCCTTCACTAACAACCTCAATTGGCTGCGAGTGCCGGACCGTCTCGACAAAGGAGCGGCGCAACTTAGCCCCCCGCGACACCGCCTCCCCAATCAAGAATTCGTCGAAGGAGATCAGACCCGGTGGATGGCCGTAGCGAGGCCCTGCACCACGATAGACGCTGATAACCTGGGCTTGTGCGTCAGGCTGGGTCGCGGTGAGGCTGCCGGCGGAGGTATGCAGCGAATAGGAGCTTATGTGGTTGAGGATCAGTTCCGAAGGGACCTTAAGGTCTAACTCAGCGAAGCGACGCAACACCGAGATAGGGATGATGCCGGCGCACATATTGCAGCCGGGCTGACCAAACTGGCGGAAGTCTTTCCCTTCGTAAATGGTGACTGAGATGTCTCTACCGGTCAAACGAGCATACTTAAGAGCATAGAGCGCAAAGAAGGCGCCGGCCGGCCCACCGCCGATGACGGCGATGCGAAGTGAGATTGAGCTTGCGGCGCCCATAGCGACTTCCCCAGCCTTAAATTGCGAATGAGACTACTAGCGCAATGTACTCCCGTCGTTTTGTTGGGGAAGGGAGCGCCCCCAACCCCTTCCCCGAAGCCTGTCCCCTTTCGACCTGCTATTCAACCACTTCGATGGCCAGCCGGAACACCGGCAATCTATAGCCCAGAGCGAGACTTGGATGATCCTGGGCAAAGGTTAGTTGCGGTATGTTGTAGTTCCACGGCCCCTTGCCGTGGCCCAGGAAGATCATAGGGTATAGCTCGATCAGGTGGGTGCCCGGCTTGCCATACGCCACCAGATTGAGTGTCACGTCGCCCTGGCTGTTAAAGCCGCAAGCGTAACCCATATATGAGTTGTCGTAGACCACGGCCACGCCGTTGTCCAACTCGGTCCAGCCGATGCCCTTGATTTGCACCTGGAACGTGTCGAACTCCTTCACGCGGCCGGGACTGACGCCTACCAGGCTTCGCTCGACGAAGTAGGGCGCCTCGACCAGCGTCTTCTCCCCCTGGACCAGCTTGACCACGTGCCAGCCTCCCAAGTCCTCGGGGACTTGGATGTCCGTCTTGAGTGAACCATCCTTGCCCGCCGTTGCCTTTCCCAGGGGAACCTGGACCAGGTTCCAGCCGCTGGGGCTGACGCGATTGCCTTTGGCAGTAATCCAAAGGAGGTCCACGCTGGCGTCGGGAGGCAGGCCGGCGGCCTGAAGCATCGTCTTGGAGAGTATCGGGCCGGAGGCAGGCGAGAAGCTTGCTGACACCCCTGGCGCAGCCGCCACGCTGCTGGCGGTAGTCTTGGGAACGGAGTCGGCCTTTGCCACCCGGCCGTCGTCGGGCCAATCCAGTCTAGCGGGCGGCGGGCCGGCGTCCGCCGTTACGTTGAACGTGAACTTGAACTGAGGAAGCTTACGTGGCGACTGCTCGGTGTTCAGGTAGGGCACCGCTGCGCTCGCATCGGTCACCCGGATCACGTGTTGGCCGGGAGGCCCGGCCACGCGTATCTGGGCTTTCGCCGTGCCTTTGGTGGTCACGGCGGATATGAACCCCGCGTACCTGTCGTCGTAGAGGACACCCAGCGTGTTGGCAAAGGGCGTCCAGCCCAGACCCTTGACTTCAATGTTGATGGTAGTGCCTACCGGTCCCTGGAGCGGGCTGATGGTGACGTTGCGCACTATCGAGAAGCCGCCCTTAGCGACATTCTGCCCATCAACGACGGCGATGATGTCGTGCACCTCGCCGTGGTCTTCAGGCACCACGAAATCACCAGATACTTGCCCTTGACCATCGGTTGTGGCGCGTCCCAAAGATACCTGCTTAGGCACGAACTTGCGGTCGAAGTACTCGATGGTCTCGGAGCTTGGCTTCATATCGTAGCCGCCCTCCACCGTGGCCCACATAAACTCCACCGACTTGCCTGCCGGCAGGCCGGCGGCGGTTACAGCGATCTTCGTACCGACGTGACCCTGCTCCGGGCTGACCTTGAGGGGCTTCAGCGGGACGAGGGTGGGCGCCACGGCTGGTGGGGCAGCGGCGACGGGGGATACCATTGCCGCAGCAGGGGCGGCCGGCTTGACCGGCGCCTCGGTCGGCGCGGCGGCTTTGGGCGCCGGCGTCGGCGGAGGCGCCGGCGCACAGGCGACCACAATCCCTAGCGCAGCAGCGCCAAGCCCAATTTTCAGAACCTCACGGCGTGACTTACGCGCCGAGAGCAGAACAAAATGCTCATTCATGACTATGCGCTCCTTTCCAGCAGGTTCTGCTTGGTGCAGATCAGCAAAGTAGTAATCCTTTCACTCACGGTACGATGGTCAGGCGCGTTTCTATACCCCGTGCGGGCAGCGATACGATCAGCGGGTCTTTGACCGTGATGCTTTTGCCATCCTGGGTGCCAATGACGACCGAGTAGTCTATGACGCCCAGCGGGTAATCCATCGGGACATCCCAGACCGCTGTCCAGAACCAGGGAGCCTCCTCGGTTGCCCCGTGGCGGGCAAACCTGAACTTAAACTCTTCGCCGTGGGGCAGCTTGAGTGTGGCGTCCTTTACGTCAGCCCCTTGCAGCACTTTGCCGCTGGTCGTATCCACCACTTCCATTCGCCAGACGATGTGCATACCGCGACTAAAGAGACTGGTTTTGACGCACGAGAGGTTCGCATCAACGTTGAACTTGCTCTCCCCCGGCCCGGCCGTAACAGTGTCAATGTATGCGTACAAAGGCACAACCATCGGCGCCGGCGGCTTCGGCGCTGGTGGGGGCGTGGCGCCGGCCGGCGGCGGCACCGGCGTGGCACGGGGCGGCGCGTTGGGAACGCCACCCAGTATCGGCATTGTCGCCGGCGTGCCCGGCCACTTCAATGCAACCGGCTTTTCGACAATTGTCGTGACAACCTTCTCGACAACCTGTGGCTCACAGGCCGCCAGGGTCACCAGCGCAGCCGTAGCGCCGAGACCGGCCAGCAATGACCGGCGTGTCAACCTGCGAAATTGTGGTCTCATGATTCGGAAAACCTCCTTCTTTCCTGGACTATTTGCTATTTTGCCCGATACAGGTAGTGGAAATGCCATTCTCACCTCTCTTTTTAGTTTGCTCGATTGATACGATAGACCTGGTAAAGCACGTAGGCGAAGGTGGACCAGATGCCAAGCAGTATCAGGGCTAACACTCGCGGTACCCCTTGCCCTATGTCTTCCAGGCCAATTGGAGCCACTGTGTAGGCGGGGTTTGCTCGCCGCACTTGAAGCTGAAGGGATTGCTCACTTTCGCTAAAAAGCCCCATGCCTTCAAAACGAGCGGTTATCTTCTGCCCGCCTTCAAAGGTCGGACGATAGGACAGGGCCGCCGAGCCGTTAGCGTCAGTCTTCACCGCGCCAATCTCCATCTGGCCCTTATTGCCGGCAAACTCGGTCTCGACGTAGAAGCGCACCATCGCCTTGGGAACTGCGACCCCGCTGCCGTCTTTAAGGGAAACGCTCAGCTTGACCGGGTCCCCGGCCACTTCCCAGGCTGATGGGTACATCGAAATCGTGGTTGGCGCCAGGCTGGCCGCTGCGACACCGCTGCCGCCGGCGGCGCCACCGCCCTTAACCTTCAGGTGTCCGCTCTTGAGCTTATCATGGATTTCACAGTCGAGGTCACAGGCGAACTCAAAGGTCCCTGGCTTGTCGGCGATGAACTTGAGCGTGGCCTCTTTGTTGTAGAAGTTAATCTCGGGCGTTTCCAGCCCGTACCCCTTTAACACGATGATATGGCCGTCACTCAGCGCGCCTTTTTGGGCAAAGACGAATGTCAACTCCACCAACTGGCCCTGCTCCACCTCGATGGCAAAGTCCGGTTGACCGTTAAAGCCGCTATCGGTCATTTCTACCCGAATTTTGACCGGGTCCGACGGCGCGGCGTGAGCTTGGCCGGCCAGCCAGGGCATTAGAGTAAACACCAGCAAGGCCAGAATCGTTGCTCCTTTGCGGGGCAGACAGGTCGCAAACATCACTATTTACCTCCTGGAGCGCCGGCTTCTACCGACGGCACCGGCATTCCCGCTACTTCGCGGATTGCAGGTCTGGCCGGCACCCTGCCAGGAACCAGGGCCGGCGCCGGCCCTTCGGCGCCTTCGCGCTCCCAGCCTTCTTTCACCTCCCAGACCGAGATAATGGGAAAGACCTTGGCAAATAGCATGAAGGCGAGGGCGAAGCCGGCGAAGGCGCCTACCGTGATGGAGATCTCCACCCACGTCGGATAATAAACGCCCCAGTCATAAGGCATCAGGGGGAGAGCCAGGGATGAGACCACAATCACGTACCGCTTCAGCCACATGCCGATATTCACCAGCACCGAGGCCAATACGATCAGAGGGATCGTTCGGGTCCACGGTAGGGCGATGATAAAGATTGGGATGATAACCCCACCTATAGCGAAGCTCCAGAAGAATGGAGCGTAGGTGCCCCGCAGCACCGCTTCCAGGAGAAGTTTGTCCACCTCTACCAGCTTGTAACCGGTAGTCAGGTATTCAGAAAAGGTGAAGTACGTATAGATGAGACCCAGCGCTAGCATCAGGTAGCCCAGGTAGCGGAAGTGCTTCTCAGTGATGTACTCATCCAGGTGGTAGACCCTGCGGAAGATGTACATCACGGTAATGATAGCGGCGGTGCCTGAGAAGATCGCTCCCACTACGAAGTAAGGGCCAAAGATGGTGCTGTTCCAGCCGGCGCGCAAAGTCATACCGAAGATCCAGGAGACCACAGTGTGGACCGAGACTGCGATGGGGATGATGAGGATCATCATAATACCGAGCGCCCGCTCCAATCGCCGCCGCTGCTCCGGCAGATCCCGCCAGCCTGCCGATAGAATGGAGTAGAGCTTCCAGCGCAGCCGCGATGTTGTCCCCTTCAGCCGATCTCGGGCCAGGGCTATGTCCGGGATCAGGGGCAGATAGAGGTAGATCAGGCTGCCGGTTAGATAAGTTGTGATGGCGACGATGTCCCAGATGAGAGGCGAGCCGATCCGGCCATAGAGGATCAGGTTCGGGATGCGTTCGGGACGGCCCATATCAATGATGGGCATAATAGCGCCCGTCATCAGGGCCACGACCGTTATCACCTCAGCCATGCGAGTCACTGGTCGCCGCCATTCGGCTTGGCTCACCCGCAGGATCGCCGAAATCAGGGTGCCGGCATGGCTGATGCCAATGAAGAAGATGAAGTTAGTGATGTAAAAGCCCCAGATGACCACGTCGCGCATGCCCGTCTCGATGAGGCCGTGGCGGAGCTGGACTGAGTAGGCGTAGAGGCCCCACACTACTACCAGGGCCAGGAATCCCGACCAGGCGTACCAGGTGAGGCTGGTGCGGGTCAGAGGTCGGTAGACAGTGTTCTCCAGTCTGGCGACCGGACTAATGGGTGTGGTTGTTGCTCGCACTGGAGACCTCCTTCTTTTGCTCCTGCCATGGACGGGCTTGTTGGAGCTGACGCTCGTCTTCGCTCTGCCGGCCGTACTCCTGGCCGTGGCCACGGATATACCAGACGCGGGGTCGGGTGCCCAGCTCCTCCTTCAACCGGAAGGCGTTGTTCTCGGCCAGGAATCGCGACAGCTTCACCACTTCCTTGCCGTTTGTAGCCCTGTCTGTCACTAGATCTCCGAGGTAGATAGCGTTCATAGGGCAACCGTCAGCGCAGGCGGGCAGCTTGCCGTCCTTGACCTGGTGGGCGCAAAGCATGCACTTCTCCACCGTGCCGCGACGATGCGGGACGGGATACTCAGGCGAGTACTGGGCAAAGGTGGCGCCAGGTGGGTTTTCAGGCTGCCCCCAGTTGAAAGAACGGGCGCCGTAAGGACAGGCGGACATGCACATGCGACAACCGATGCATCGCTCGTGGTCGACGAGATTGATGCCCTCCGGGTTGCGGTAGGTGGCTCCCACTGGACAGACGTTCAGACAGGGGGCGTTCTCACACTGCATGCAGGGGCGCGGCATAAAATAGCTGCCGCCAGGCCCCTCGACCTTGAAGACTCTGATCCACTCCTGGCCGGCCGGCACAAAGTGCTCGGCGTTGCAAGCCTCAGTGCACTGCGGCGGCTTGTCCTGGGTCACGCACCCCTCGCACTTGCGCAGGTCAATAACCATCGCCCACTGGCGTGTTCCCTCATCGGACGAGCGCGTGTCGCGTTTATCTGGGGTCGTGGCGGTCTGGGCCAATCCAACGCCCGCCAGCCCCAGGGCGGCTACACCCGAGCCGGCCAGGCCGGCCAGGCCGGCCAGGAACTTCCGTCTGGGAACCTGCATTTTGGCCTCCTTCTTACCTATCTTCTTCTGACATAGATCTAAGTCTGTCGCCTGTCCGCTCTAATTTTAGTCAGTGGGGGCAAAATTCAGCATGAATTGGCTTTAAGGCAGCCTGAATGTTTCCTGAAAAAAGAGGACGCCGCTTCAGATCAATACTGATTGCCGGCGCAAAGGAAGGGCTTTCTATCGCGGCAGGGCCGTAATTTCCATTGGGGTAGGGGCGAACCGTTGGGCTTGTCCCCTGCCTGGCGGTAGCGGGGCGCAAGGCCCCGCGCTACGGCAAATGTGGCAGAAAATATGAGTTATTAGGCTCGATCCTTCAGCCGAAGGACGCTCGCCGCTGTAGGAGCGCGACGGTCTGAGATAGCACGCGACGGCGATTGAGATAGCCGGCCGGCGCAGCAGCTAGACCCTGTCTCCGCGTCTCAGGCCGAGATTGCCGGCCGGCGTCGCCACTCCGTCAATCACGACGTTCTCGATGCGTAGCGCGCCCTGGCCGGCGGCAACCAGCGCCCCACGGTGGTCTAGGCGCAGTACGGTCCCATGTTCAGCCGAGGAGACTCGCGGCCTGGCTTCAGCGTCGGTTAGATGCGCCCGCTGACCTGCGATTTCAAAAAAGAACATGCTGGGCGCTGAGTAAACTCGTGATTCCAGCACTCGGGCCGGCTGTCGCCAGTCAATCCGATAATGATCGTCAGTTACCTTGCTGAAGTATGAGGATCCGCTTGTACCCTGGGGCCGGCTTGGCAGACGGCCTCGTTGCGCCGCTCGCATCAGTTTCCCTACCAGCGGCAAGCTCTGGGAGATGATACGGTCGTAGAGGATTGCGACCGAGTCACGCCGGCGTACGGCAACTCTGCGTTGGTAAACGATGGAACCGCTGTCAAGTCCTTTGCTCAGGTGATGGACGGTGACGCCGGCGTAACGTTCGCCATAATAAAGCGCCCAGAAGACCGGATGGAGGCCACGGT
>JBCLEL010000039.1:0-12926 GCA_038913435.1 Chloroflexota bacterium | reverse complement strand
ACGTCAACAACCTGGGCAGCGTCCTACGGGAGCTTGGCGACCTGGCCGGCGCGCGGGCCTGTTACGAGCGGGCGCTGGCGATCGACGAGGCGGCCTACGGCCCCAACCATCCCACGGTAGCGATCCGCGTCAACAACCTGGGCAGCGTCCTACGGGAGCTTGGCGACCTGGCCGGCGCGCGGGCCTATTTCGAGCGGGCGCTGGCCATCGGCGAGGCGGCCTACGGCCCCAACCATCCCACGGTAGCGATCTGCGTCAACAACCTGGGCAACGTCCTACGGGAGCTTGGCGACCTGGCCGGCGCGCGGGCCTATGTCGAGCGGGCGCTGGCGATTGACGAGGCGGCCTACGGCCCCAACCATCCGACGGTGGCGATCGGCGTCAACAACCTGGGCGGCGTCCTTAAGGAGCTTGGCGACCTGGCCGGCGCGCGGGCCTGTTACGAGCGGGCGCTGCAAATATTGCGGAAGTCCTTGAGCGAGGATCATCCTAGCACTATGACCGTGCGGAGGAATCTGGAGTCGCTTGGCTCGTGATGCTTCGTAACTGGTCTCGCAATCGCGCAGATTGAATTTGACGAGGCTCGTGAGGTCCGGCTATACTTAGGTTGGTTTCATCGCGGGGTGGAGCAGCGGAAGCTCGTCGGGCTCATAACCCGAAGGTCGTTGGTTCGAATCCAACCCCCGCTACCACTGGATTTTGGATTTTGGATTTTGGATTTTGGCTGCCCCAATCCAAAATCGGCAATCGAAAATCTAAAATTGTTTTAATCCCAGCGTGATCAGGAGCGACCGTGGCCGGCGGAGTTGCGACTGCGACTGAGCTAGTCCTGGCCGCTGTTCGATCAACCCTGACGGCGGCTGCCATCCCAATGGGCGCCACCGTCTTGCTTGCCTGCTCCGGCGGGCAGGACTCGTCCGTGCTGATGCACGCGATGATCCTTCAGCTGAAGGACGGCGAGCTAGGTCTCAACTGCGGCGTCGCCCACTTCAATCACCGGCTGCGCGGCGCTGAGTCAGACCAGGACGAGCTACACGTCAGATGGCAGGCCCAACGGTTGGGACTGCCAATCGTAGTAGGCAAGCCACAATCCCCATTGGCCGGAGATGAGGACTCGGCGCGAGAGGCGCGGCTGCGTTTCCTGGCGCAGACGGCGACTGACCTGAGAGTCAAGTGGATCTTCACCGGTCACACGTTGAACGACCAGGCCGAGACCGTGCTCCTGAGACTAACAAGAGGGACCGGCTTAGGCGGCGCCGGCGCTATGGGCGCGCTCGACCCCTTCCCTCTGGCCGACTACCGAGACAAGCTATGGTTGGTTCGCCCGCTATTAACAGTGTCTAGGCGGGCCACGGCCGACTACGGCCGTGAAAACGACTGGCCCTACGTCGTGGACCAAACTAACAGCGAAACGACCTACGCCCGCAACCGCATCCGAGGCGAGATCATGCCGGCGCTAGAGGGTTTGAATCCAGCCGCTGCTCAGGCGATTGCCAGATTCGCCACGATCGCCCGCGAGACGGACCGATTCATCGAAAAGCTGGCGGCAGACTGGCTAGACCAGCACGCTAAGACCGAGGCCGGCCTGCTATCGTTGCCGGCCGATAGGTTGGGTGGCATTGACATTGCTCTGCAAAGAGCGGTCGTCCGTCTGGCAATCGCGAAGACAAAATCGTCGCTGAAAGACGTGACGCTGGACCAGATCGAAGAGGTCGTCAGTCTTTTGGCAGGACGAGACCGATCGTCAGCCAATCTCAGCGGAGATATGCGCGTTGTCCGTCGGTATGGCCGATTGTGGTTCGAGCCGAACCGTGGTTCGCCGGCTACGATCCCGAACCTAGCGATCAAGGTTCCTGGCCGAGCGCATCTGGAGATTGTTGACTGTGAGATAGTCGCCGACATCTTGCCGGCGGCTTGCGGTCGGCCAAACGATGTCTGCTCGCATGTGGACATCCCGCTTGGCGGGCCAGTAAGTGAGGTAATCGTCCGCGGCCGGCGGCCTGGCGACCGCATCCGACTGGCAGGCGTCGGCGTTAAGAAGGTCCAGGACGTGCTCGTTGACGCCAAGGTGCCCAGACCGCTGCGTGATCTTGTGCCGCTGGTCCTGGCGGAGGGCCGGCTCGTCTGGATAGTTGGCCACGCCGCTGATCTCTCTGGCCCGGATCGAATCTGGCTGTGCTTGCGCAGAGCCGGCGTGAGCGATTGCGTGCCCGTGGTAAACGACAGTCACCTCGGCTCAGTTCTGATAACGGCTGAGCAGATCCAGGCCAGAGTCCGCGAGTTAGGCCGGCAGATCACAGACGACTATAGCGGCAAAGAAATAGTAGCGGTCGTGGTGCTGAAAGGCGCCGCAATCTTTGCCGCCGATCTGCTGCGCGCTATCCAAGCGCCGGTCGAGGTTGACTATGTGGAGGTAGCGAGCTACGGACATGACACCGTGTCCAGCAGCTATGTCACCCTTCGGCGCGATGTATCCTGCGACATCGAAGGGCGTGACGCGCTGATAGTTGAGGATATTGTTGATACCGGACTGACTCTGCATTATCTGATGGATCGGTTGGCCCAACGCCGGCCCGCCTCGCTTCGGGTATGCACGCTACTCAGCAAACAGAAATCCCGCAGGTTCGACGTAAATACAGACTATGTGGGCTTTGAGATACCGGACCGATTTGTAGTTGGTTATGGGTTGGACCATGCTGAACGATACCGAAATCTGGCGGAAATCAGGGTCATGGGATGAATAGCAGGAATATCTCATTGAGAAAATGATGATTCCTCTGCTATAATCGCCTGGAACGCGCTGAATAGCTGGCAACGCAGAGGTCAAAAATTCACCTCTCGCGCCAGAAGTCGAGAGTTCGCCTCCGCTTCAAAAAGCCAGTCGAGATGGCATCCAATATCCCATAGCGGGATTTGGGCGCACGCTATTCAGTAGTCTGCTAGGAGTGGTCTGAGGGGGTTCCGGCCTGTCTATGGATAGCAAATGGCTACGCAACAGCTTCATGTATCTTCTCATCTTGGTGGCTGCCATCGCCTTAATTGTCTCCATCATTCCGAGCGGTGGGAGTAATGCGCCTACCGAGGTCGCCATCAGCGATGTTGTCAATATGGCCAAGCAGGGCCAGATTAAGAGAATAGCGGTCGAAGGTGATAATCTCATCATCGAGCGGATTGACGTTGCCACCAAGGCCCGCGCAGTCAAAGGGCCAAACACCGACATCTATCAGATATTCGCCGCCACCGATGTGCCACAGGATAAGCTAGACCGCATAGGAATCGAGTACAAGCGGCCTTCTGAATTTGGCAATTGGCTTTTGCTCATTGGCAACTTCTTGCCGTTCATTCTGCTGGGGGCCTTCATCATATTCATGATGCGGCAGGCCCAGGGCAGTAACAATCAGGCGCTTTCGTTCGGAAAGAGCCGAGCCCGTATGTTCGTGGGTAACAAGCCGACGGTGACTTTCGTTGACGTGGCCGGCGTGGAAGAGGCTAAGCAAGAACTCCAAGAGATTGTTGAATTCCTCAAATACCCGGAGAGATTTACTGCCCTGGGCGCACGCATACCGCATGGTGTGCTGCTGGTCGGTCCGCCCGGCACCGGCAAGACGTTGCTGGCGCGGGCGGTGGCCGGCGAAGCCGGCGTCCCGTTCTTCTCCATCAGCGGATCTGAGTTTGTCGAGATGTTTGTCGGCGTCGGCGCATCCCGGGTGCGAGACCTATTCGATCAGGCCAAGCGCAACGCCCCGTGCATCATATTCATTGACGAGATTGACGCCGTTGGCCGCCAGCGCGGGGCCGGCTTGGGCGGCAGCCACGACGAACGCGAGCAAACATTGAACCAGATCTTGGTCGAGATGGATGGCTTTGAAACCAACTCTAATGTGATTGTCGTTGCCGCCACCAACCGGCCTGACGTTCTCGACCCGGCCCTGTTGCGCCCTGGGCGGTTTGATCGGCAGGTGGTGCTGGACCGGCCGGACATTAGAGGGCGTAGAGCGATCCTCGACGTACACAGCAAAGGCAAGCCGCTAGACCGCGACGTTGACCTCAATGTCTTAGCCAAACAGACGGCTGGCTTTTCGGGCGCCGATCTGGCCAATCTGGTTAACGAAGCCGCGATCCTGGCGGCCAGGCGCACCCGAAAGACCATCACTATGCTTGAGTTGGAAGAGGCGATTGATCGGGTGGTGGCCGGACCAGAGCGGAAGAGCCGCATCATTAGTGAGAAAGAAAAGAGGATAACGGCTTACCATGAAGCCGGCCACGCCGTCGTCGCTCGGATGCTCCCCAATTCCGACCCGGTCCACAAGGTATCAATCGTTGCCAGAGGTATGATGGGCGGATACACCCGGCTACTGCCAGAGGCAGACCGCTACATGTGGTCTAAGCCGCAGTTTGAGGATATGTTGGCCTATATGATGGGTGGCCGCGCTGCCGAGGAGATCATTTTTGGAGAGATCACGACCGGCGCTGAGAACGACATCGAGCGTGCGACCAAAATAGCCCGCAAGATGGTCACCGAATACGGCATGAGCGACCGCATTGGTCCGATAGCCATGGGTCATAAGGAAGAGCTCATCTTCCTGGGCCGTGAAATCGCCGAGCAGAAAAACTACAGCGAAAAGAGCGCCGAGCTAATAGACGACGAGATGCAAAACCTCATCAGTACCGCCTACTCGAGGGCTCGCGAAATCCTCACCCGTTACCCCAACATGCTAGAATCCCTCGCCAATCGCCTGATCCAAGAGGAAACGATGGAAGGCGAGGAGTTGGAGCGTTGCTTCAGAGAAGCGGCGCCGGAGCTAGCAGTCGCGGCTGCGTCTTAAAGCCCGCGACGCGTCATCCTCCGCCTCGATTTCAACCTCCCAACCGGCCGCGCGCAGGGCCGGCCAGCGTCTCGGCCTACGCCTCTTGCCGGTGGATCAGGAACAGTCTGCCTTTCACTTGTCACCCTCGACATTCGCTTCCTGATTTGCAGGCCTGGCGGTCAGCGCGTATGCGGGCCTGGCGAGCCAATTTTGTACCGTTGATGGCAGTGTGGCGAGTGGCGCGAACTTGGTTGTGCAGGCCGGCAGCGACTTCAAGAACTTCTGTCCGTAAGAACGCGATTGTATCCGCCGGTCCAAGACAACGAAAGCGCCACGGTCGGTGGCGCTGCGGATCAGCCGGCCAAATCCCTGCCGGAAGCGCAGGATGGTCTGCGGCAGGCTGTATTGTTGGAACGGGTCCTCGTATAGCTCGCTACGAGCGGCAATTATCGGGTCGGTCGGCACTGGGAACGGTAATCGCACGATGACTAACACGCTCAAAGCGTCACCTACAACATCAATCCCTTCCCAAAAGCTAGCGGCCCCTAGCAGAACCACTCGCTCATTCGTTTTGAACGCTTGTAGGAGATGTCGGCGGGGTGAGCCATCAACACCATGTCCGAGCGCCAATATCTCGCTATCTGCCAGTGGCTTGCTTATTGCGCGGTAGGCAGCGCGAAGCTGACTGTGCGAAGTGAATAGCACCAGCATCCGTCCGCCGGTGGAGATCGCCAAACGAGTCAGCGTCTCATGTAGATTGCGTTGGTAGTTGGGCGTCTCCGGCTCCGCCATGTCAGTCGGCACGTACACCAGCGTCGAAGACCCATAGTCAAATGGCGAGGAGAGGCTCAGCTCGTCAGCGTCTGGCAGGCCAAGCCGTTCCTTGATAAAAGTGAATGAGCCAGCAACCGTAAGGGTCGCCGAGGTCAGGACGACTGCTCTCCGTGGGGAGAAGAGAGCGGCATCAAGATATGGCGCAACGTGCAGCGGCGCCGCGTTCAAGGTAGTGTTGCCTGCTGAATCGGCGCTGATCCAGTATATCCGCTCGGCGCTTGGCTCGCAGACGATCTCCGTGATCTTCTGTTGGTAATCCACCAGAGTCACCAGTAGATCAACCAACTGGTTCTGCAACAGTTCAAGCGCCGGTTGGCCCTTTTTTGGTAGCTGGGATAGCGCAGTTTGAATAGTGGACAGGCGCTGGTGTGTTTCGCCTAAGCGAGAGGCCAACTCCTCACACTGCTGCTCGCACAATGTCCAGTCGGCAACTGATCGAAGGGCCGGCGTAACCCGTAGCTTAGGCTCAAACCCACGCGAGGCGGTGTCTCGCTCGCGCAAGAGCCGGCCCAGTCCGGCGGAAAGCTGCTTGGCGGCAAATCTGCTGGCCTCGACAGCGGCGCTAGCGGACTGCGCAAAGTTGTTGAAATCGCGCTCGACTGCCACTACGACGCCAGTCGCTCGTAAAACTGTCGGTAAGTTGACCAGCCAGCCGGTCCGGCGTTCACCAGTCGCCGTAATGCCGTCGAGCAGGCTATCGAACATGCGCTCGCCGAGACTAAAGCCAAATTGATCGGTCGCCTGGCTCTCGAGATGGTGCGCTTCGTCAATGATAAGGTAATCGTAAGACGGGATAAGCTTCGCTTCAGTCACAATGTCGGAAAGAAGTAATGCGTGGTTTACCAGGATCAGGTGAGCGGCTTCGGCACGGTGGCGAGCGCGACTCAAAAAGCAGGTACCATCACGGAAATAGGCGCAACTGTTGATGTTGCAGTGTTCGGTTGACGCCCACAGACTTGGCAGAATCGGGCGTTCAGCCTCGGTCAGATTCAGCTCCGAGAGGTCCCCAGTCTCGGTCTGAAGGAGCCAGATTATCGTCTTGACCAGGGCGATTCGCTCCGCCAAAGATAGCTCCGGTCGCCGGCGCAATAGCTGCCAGCGGTGAAGACAGAGATAGTTAGTGCGGCCCTTCAGCAAGCTAATGCGCAGCTCACGGTCAATCAATCGGCGGACGACCGGTATATCCTTCTGGAATAGCTGGTCTTGCAGGTTGATCGTGTTGGTCGAAATGACGATCCGTTCCGAGTTTTGGGCGGCAAACTCGGCGGCTGGTAGAAGGTAGGCCAGCGATTTGCCGGTGCCGGTGCCGGCCTCCGCCAACAGTTGGCCACCATCGTTCAGCGTCGTTGCTACCGCCTCCATCATCTTGGTTTGAGACGGTCGCTCCTCGTAGTTTGGCAAAGTCTGCGCCAACTGGCCGCTGGGGTCGAATACCGAACGCAGCCGGCTAAGGTCCACTGACTGTGAACGGCCAGCGCGCTGCAAAGGCGGTAGGTCGGACTTGGTTACCGCGATCAAGCCGAGAATCAGCTGATCGAAACCAGTGTTAGCAGCAGCCCGCTCCCAAATCGAGGCGCCGGTCGACGCCGACCGCTTCTGTTCAGCGATCTGCGAGAACATTGTCGCCAGCGGCCAACCGGAACCGGCGACCAGCCTGACGATTTCGTCCAGTATTAGCCGGTCGAGTTCCCCGGCGATGTCGAGCAGTCGCAAGAATACGTCTCTAGTGACAATCGCATCAGCCGCTGCCCGGTGCTGCTTGGGATTATTGATGCTAAAATGTTCAGCCAGCGCAGCGAGACTGTAAGATGACATTTGAGGAAGCAAAACGCTTGCCAATTCGTAGGTGTCAATGGTTTGGTTGTTCAGTATGACGTTTTGCCTGGCCAGCGCGGCAATATCAAAACCCACTGAGTGGGCCACCAATGGCCGTTCGCCCACGAAGCTGGTGATCGCCGAGGCCAGTTGTTCGATGCGAGGAGACTGTCGCAGATCATCGGGGTTTATTCCTGTTAACACCTGGATGTTGTAAGGCAGCTCGACGCCAGGGTTCACCAATGATGACCAGCTTTCGAGCGTTTTACCCCCACGGAATTTGACCAGCGCAATCTCAATAATCTGCTGATCCTCTGGACGGGGACTGGTCATTTCTAGATCAATTGAAACATAGACATTTTGCATAAATGAGCGGGGCCTCACGGTCGTTTAGTCTGCTTTAATGATGGTACAATCCTGTCAATCTATTGTTTGAGTTAATCACCACCTAATGGAAAATCCTGCTCAGTCAATTTTCGCCTCAGCAGCCTGGCAATCGGTCAGATGGGTTGTCAGCCGGTTCAACCTCGTAACCTCAATTGTAATCCTAGTCTTGAAGCGTGTGCTCAACAATGTCCGCATGCTGCTGTCCACATTTGTTGGCCTCGTGATTGCGGTCAGCGTCATATCCTCCTTGCCGCTGTTTACCGGTGGAACCATCGAAAAGTTGTTGCGAGACAGCCTAAGCAACCACCCGGGTCGCCCGATTGGAACCGTCTGGATCCGCTACATCGAGGGTATGGACGGTAAGTCGAATCTGGAGCAATACTGGTCGGTAGACGAGTATTTCCGCGAAAACCTTGCTTGGTTGGTTGACGTGCCGGTCAAACAAGTCGTTCGCTACTTTGCTACTGACACTTACGTATTCTGGCCGGCCGATGAATTCAGGTTCGTCCCGTTCGTCGAACGTAAGTATGGTTATCTGGTGTTCCAGTCTGATCTCGCTGAACATATTAACATAATTGATGGCGAGCCGTTGCCAAAAGGGCCTGCTGATCCGGCCGATGAGATACCGGCTACTGTACACATCAGCGCGGCCGACAAAATGCATCTCACAGTCGGCGACCGGATCATTTACACCGACGTGCAAGAATTTAACCCAAAGGGCGTATTTCTGCGCATTGTCGGCATTTGGCAGGAGAAAGACCCGGCGGAGCACTACTGGATTTACGATCCTTACCAGCTCGATAATGTTCTCTTTATCACCGAAGAGGCGATGCACAATGTGGTCCTCAAGCGTATGCCCAAGGTCTATCACGAGTACTCGTGGTACGCGCAAATAGACGAGGATTATATCAATAGCGCCAATGTAGGCCGGGTCAGAAGCGGGCTACTCCACCTAGAATCCAGGATCAAGCAAGAGCTAGCCGGCGCCAGACTTTCGCGCGAGCTGCCTGATCTGCTCAACACGTTTGAGTTGCAAGCGATTGTTATCAACCTGCTATTGCTGATCCTCAGCTTGCCAACGATGGCCGTAGTCCTATACTACATCGCCACATCATTTGGCATGGTGCTTGAGCGTCAACGCAACGAGATCGCGCTGCTCAAAAGCCGAGGGGCCAGCACTTTTCAAGTGATGGGCATCTACAGCCTAGAAGGGCTGGTAATGGGCGGTTTCGCGTTCGTTGGCGGGCCATTGGTCGGCCTCGGCATCGCCCAGGTCATTGGGCAGACTTATGGCTTCCTGGCCTTTGCCCAGCGGCCAGCCTTATCGCTACAATTGACATCGCAAGTGTGGGAGTACGCCGCCGGCACAGTTGCGGTTTCTATGCTGGCGTCGCTAGGGCCGGCGATAGGAGCGGCCCGGTACAATATCGTCACCTTCAAGCAGGAATCGGCTCGTTCGCTCAGCCTGCCTCTCTGGCAACGGTTCTTTGTTGATTTCTTCCTGCTAGCAGTCGCCGCCTACGGCTACCGCATGCTCAGCCAGCAGCAGAGGTTCGCCATCATCGGTGAGTCGAGCGAGCTATTGATAGACCCGCTGCTCATGATTGTGCCAGCGGTGTTCATCATAGCTACCGCCTTACTATTTTTGCGATTATTCCCGTTGATCACCGCGGGGCTGGCCCAGTTGGCCTCCTTGTTTGCGTCCCCCTGGTTATTGATGGCCTTGCGCCAAATTTCGCGCACGCCCGTGCAGTACAGCGCACTGGTGTTGCTGCTAGTGCTTACGATTGGCTTGGGCGCCTATAGCGCATCGGCGGCGCATACCATTGACCGCAACTTCCGCGAGCAGGTGTATTATCGGATCCCGGCCGACTTGGCCATCACCGAGACCTGGATGTACAACGAGGAGACCAGTACCTGGTATGAGCCGCCTTTCTCAGACCACTTCGTGCCTGGCGTTCAGGAGGCGATGCCGGTCCGGATCAATAAGGTCAAAGTCCCCTGGGGTCGCGCCGGTGATCGAGAAGGTAGCCTGATAGCGATTGATCGGATAGATTTCCCTAAGATCAGTTGGTGGCGATCCGATTTTGCCCGCGTGCCATTGGGGGCGCTGATGAATACCCTGGGCGTGGACCAAGCGGCAGCGATCGTCAACCCTGCTGTTCTTGCCCAGAATGGGCTCCACATCGGTGACCGACTCGTTGTGCGCCTCAGCGACTATCCAGTTGAGTTCATCATCACCGAGACAACCGATTACTTCCCTGCTGTGTACCCTGATAAGGGGCCGATTCTCATCGTCAACTATGACTATGTGCGAGATATAGTCGGCCCACAGCCGTATGACGTGTGGATAAAGCTGGCTCCGAATGTGCTTAGTAAAGATGTAATTGATGCCATAAGCGACAGGAAGATCAACATATTTCGAATAAACGACAGCCGGGTTGAAGTAACCAAGGGACGCACCCAACCGCAACGGACCGGGCTGTTCGGCGTGCTTTCGATTGGATTTATCGTGGCTGCCGTATTGACGATGCTCGGTTTCTTCTTATATTCCTTTCTGTCGTTCGAGCGGCGCTTATTGCAAATGGGCATACTACGCGCAATGGGACTGTCGGTACGCCAGCTTTTTGGGCTGCTGGTCTTTGAGCAGGTGTTTCTGATCGTGATTGGTGTGCTGGTCGGAACCGCTCTCGGGGTAGCCACCGGCTATCTGTTCATACCATTCTTCCAATTAGGCAATGAGAAACAGATTCCACCGTTCGTAGTCACCACTGCTTGGAGCGAGATACTTCGACTGTATGTTGTGCTGGGAGTGATGCTACTACTAGGTCTGGCAAGCACTATTTGGCTAATCAGCCGGATGCAACTGTTCCGCGCGGTAAAGTTGGGCGAAGAGCAGTAACCAAAGACGAACCTCTTTCATTCGGTAGTTCCCCCGCTGAACTCCTCCGCCAATATCTGAATCAACCATCAATCGGTCAAGGGAAAAACACCAATCGTTATACATCGGACGCTGCTCATCATTACCACCAGTTCCTAAAAGCACGACACTAACCTGCACCACCTCGTCCCCTGCATGAGAACGGCAGGGGACATGATGTTTTCTCCTTAAGCGGCTAATGTAATTATTCAGCCTGTAGCTCACAGTATTCCAAGTCCAAGAACCCCAGCATCGGGTTAGCTTGCCGTGGGCCTGGGAGCGCCGACTTCTAGCCTGCCCTTCCATTTCTATCCATTACCGCGTCGCGGTCTTAGGAGGGGCAGACGCGATTCGATTGAATCTCGCCTTAAAAGGACTGCTAGAAAGCCCATCGGAAGTGTGGCGCACCAGTGCTGAGCTTTCCTATGGAAGGCCCCACAACAAGTCACGACGGATACCAATCATCCGTGCCGTATAGCTCAATATTTACCGCCCTTTCCCCTTGATGGCCTTTTGGCTATGAACCACCCGCGAAAGAAGGCAAATATAATCCACACCTATCCCCAGAACCCAACCTTTAACTGTACATAGTATAGCCTTAACATATTCTCTGCTTGCAATATCGCTATGTTGGCGCTATAAATAGACAATCGCTAACAATACATAGTGGTGGGGGTATTATGGTGGGCTTGCACGATCCGGCCGAGGCGGCTTCACACTTGGGTTTACCTACCAGTACGTTAAGACTCTACTCAGTAAGGTTCCGGTCCCTACTGTCCGAACACGCCGCTCCAACGAGAGCCGGCGTAGGCAGAATAGGCCATCGGCGCTATACAGATAAGGACCTTGAAATGCTGGCCGGCGCCCGTGACCTAGTAAAAAGTGGGAGCAGTTTTGATGAGGCGTTGACAGAGCTAGGAGGTAGGCCCCCACAATCGCTTACCCAGGCTACTGACCGTGATGGCCTCCCCACTCGCCTGAAACGCCAGTCCGGGCAGTTGGCCTCGCACGCTGACACCCATCTGACCCAGCGATCGGTGGAGGCAAACGGCGAACCTATAAGCCGGCAGTCTATCGAGTCCGGCGCAAAAGAGGCGCCCTCAATCCAGCCGGCCGCCCTGAACCAGTTCATCGCGGCGGCGATTGAAGGATGGCGGTCATTGGCCCAGCATCAACGCGCCGAGATTGACCGCCTGCAAAACCGGGTCACCGAGCTTGAGAACGAGATACGCGAGATGCGGCGACCCTGGTGGCAACGCATTTTCAGCTAGTGGTTTGTCACACATCATTGGATGGGTAAACGATTGGCGCGTATCCAGATGGTCCAACGTAGGGGCGCTGCTTGCTGCGCCCCTACGTTTCTGGGCTGGGCTTGCCCAGCCCCTACGATTATGCCCATCAATTCAACGGTCACGAACCACTAGCCTGGCATTGCGGCTGTATGCTATGTAATACTTACGTTTTTACTATATTGAGTAATATATTGCGTCAACGCCAATGGTCCAACTTGGACAACAGGTCGCGGGCGGCTAGGGCGCGATGGCTGATCTGGTTTTTCAACTCAGTTGGTATCTGGCCCAGTGCGAGGTTATAGCCTTCTGGCACGACTATTGGATCGTAACCGAAGCCTTGCTCGCCAGCCGGAGCCTGGGCAATCGAGCATTGCAGCGCCCCATGACCGACTGCGATGACCTGATTCCCCTGCACAAAGACCAGCACGCAGACAAATCTGGCCTTACGTTCCTCCGCCACTTTATCTTTTAGATCAACAAGTAATTGCTGAAGACGCCGAGGCCAGGTCCCGGTGTAATAGCGAGCGGACAACAGGCCAGGCTTCCAATCCAGGCCGGCGATTTCGAGTCCGCTATCATCACCGATAGCCGGCAGATCGCTGATTTCGGCGGCTGCCAGCGACTTGGATCTCGCGTTCTCCTCGTAGCTGGTTCCGCTCTCCTCCACATGCAGCCTGATCCCTGCCTCATCCAGCGATACCAGTTCAGCCGCCAGTCCCTTAAGTAACTGGCGAAGTTCGGCCAACTTCCCTGGATTGTTAGTTGCCAAAAGCACCTTGCGGTACTTGGCGACAATCTTCTCCATAGCACTCCTTCTGAATGCAGGATCCCCCGGCCTGCATGGCTGCGCCTCAAGCTGGGACGCAGAGT
>JBCLEL010000038.1:0-12988 GCA_038913435.1 Chloroflexota bacterium | reverse complement strand
CTTGTATTTTCACGGTCAAATGGGGTTGTACCTTAAGCAGGGCGAAGTATGAAATTATTGATGATGAAGAGCCGTACTACGGAGAAGTTTCAGAGCTTGACGGGGTATGGGCCACTGGCAAGACACTTGAAGAATGCCGGCATAATCTGGCTGAAGTTATTGATGGGTGGCTTGTAGTAAGACTCAAAAGAGGATTGCCTATCTCCCCAATAGGTGAACACAGGGTGGACGAACTTACAAGATTAGAAGTCAGTGGCTGAGCTGTCCCCTCTTTCGCGGAGGGTTGCATGAGGATTGAATTGTTGGAGTCGGTAGTGCTGACGCGCGATGTTCCAGAGCACGGCCTTCGGGAGGGAGACTTAGGCGCAGTGGTCGAAGTCTACCCGGAAGGCGGGTTGGAGGTCGAATTCGTCAGGGGTTCTGGCGAGACTCAAGCGCTCCTGACCTTGAGCGAACAGGATGTCAGAAAGATAGACTCGCACGATGCTGCTAAGATTTCCGGAGGGTGAATCAAATGTACGACAAGATCAAAGAGGAAATCAAGCAAGACTACTACACTCAGAATTTCCCGAACGAAGGACAGAGATTTGTTGCTTGGTATCTCAGGAATATTCATCTAAAGGACATGAATGAGGCGAAAGACTGTATTACGGACGGGCCGGACGACAAGCAGATCGACGCCATAGGGATTGATGATGACAAATCAACGGTGTTTATCATTCAGGGGAAGTTCATTGGCTCGGAGGAGGTTAACGCCGAGCCACTTAGAGAAGTCTTGGCCTCATGGGTACAGTTAAAAGATCTTGTGAGACTGCAAGAAACCGGCAATCACAAGCTGAAGAGAAGATTATCGGAAGTAGCCCGTGCTCTCGATGATGACTATGATGTTTCGTTTGAGCTTGTCACTACTTCGTCTCTCACTAGTGCAGCGAAAGACGATTTAGCTACATTTCAAGAGCAATTGGCCAACGCCGACGATTTCGCCGCTTCGATCAATCTAGTTGACCAAGATGAATTGAAGCGCAGGTATGACATGGCGCTCGAAGAAGGAAACCCGAGCATAAGCCACAGGTTCAGGCTGGAACCTGAGAAGTATTCGCAAATGAACATCGCGGGCACGCGCGTGATTCTGGCTGCGCTTCAGTTGAAGGACTGCCTCAATATGCCGGGCATAAAGGACGGCACATTATTTCAAAAGAACGTTCGTAAGTCACTTGGCTTAAACAACGCGGTGAACAAGGGCATCAAGAACACCATATACGGGGATAGGCATCGCGAATTCTTCTTTTTTCACAATGGCATAACCGCTATCTGCAAAAGCATGGTATTTCGGGATGATGGCCTGCTGGAGTTGCAGGGGCTGAGTGTGGTAAATGGGTGCCAGTCCCTTAGCACCTTAGTCTCTTGTAGCGAGAGGGCGAAGGAAATCGAAGACGCTTACATAATGTTCAGATTCTATGAAATCCCACAACTCGACAGGGCGGAAAGAATCAGCATATTTACCAATTCTCAGAGTGCGGTGAAGCCACGGGACCTTAGAAGTAACGACAAACGAGTTCTCAATCTTAAGAAGTTGTTTGAACAAAGGTTTCCCACTGGGTATTTGGTAACGAAGAGGGGCGAAGAACCACCCGCATCTAAAGACAAGAGACATGTCTTGGACCTTGCAGACTTGGGAAAGTACCTAATAACCTGGCATTCTCAAAGACCAAATATCGCCTACAGTGAGACGAGAATATTCGACAAGTATTTTGAGCAACTGTTTAAGCGAGAGTACCAGCCAGAGAATGCTCAGGCACTTAATTCCTGGATGCAGGAAATCATGAAAGGGTGGGTGCAGAGTAATCCGTATGGATTGAACGAGTCCTTGCTGGCGATGAAGGCGTATGCGCCGTATCACCAACTTTACGCGGTCTCTATGTGTTTCACCATAATAAGCAAGCAAGGGTTACGTGTTCCTAGCCCAAGCAGTTCCCTTGAACGGGCGAAGAATCAGAACCTCGTGGATCAGGTCGTTGACATTGCGGCAAGTTGTCTTAACACTGCACTTGAAGCAGCTGCAAATGAACCCCAACCACAAAACAGGATTTTCAGCCCGCAAAACTGGATAAGAGCGAAAACCTGTCTGAGCGGAATAAACGCAGCTATTCGTCAGTATTTCACTATGTTGCCCACGATGCCTGGCGGAAAGGATGTGGCTCAGAGACTAAACAGCAGCTTGACGATTCCTGCGGCCGATTTTGAAGATCGTTGGGAGGCAGACTAATTCGCTGTATCTTTCTTGTCAAGCTTACTTACCTATTCCAGCAGGGTCTTTTCATTTTCCATCACACTGCTGGGCCGAGCAGGAGCCTCACCGATTCAAGATTTCCTGCTCTCGCTGCCAGGAGGCTTCCAGGCGCTCGGCTTCTTCGCCGACCCGCTCAATCCAGGCATCAATTTCACCCTTGAAATCGGCGTAGTACCGCACCGCCGCCCTTACCTGAGCAAGCGTGAGCCCGGTATGATCAGCCGTCTGCCTGATCGCGTCTTCGCCTCTGCTCTCTACGCCCTGGAAAACCCGGATGACCTCCCAGACATCAGGACCGGCCGCCAGACCCGGCCGCCGTCCCGCTGGCCCCGAGCGGAACACTATGCCGGGGTGCGAGTCCATCCTCAGCCCTTCTTCCAACAGGGTCTTAGCCAGTTCGGAGCGGGGCCGGCCGGCTATGCGGCTTTTCTGATCAAGACGGTCGAACGTGTCGCTATCCAAGCGCACGGACAGAACCGATTTTAGATTTTAGATTTTGGATTATGCCGTTGCTAATAGCTGACTGCTGATGGCTAGCATCCGGCCTGATAGCTCTCTACGCCAGCGCCCTGAAGCACACGCTGAGATGGTCGTTGACCAGGCCGATGGTTTGCATATAGGCATAGCAGATGGTGGGGCCAACCGATTTTGGATTTCCGATTTTAGATTTTGGATTGCGACGGTGCTGGTTGTTGTTTAGCCAGTCATCGTAAGGCCGCTTGAACCACCGGGGTCGGCTGATCCGTTGGTGCCGGCTGGGGATAGATAACCTTGACTTCCAGAGCGAAGCTATCGCCCAAAGCCTTGACGTATTTGCGCAAAGTAGTGAGAGTGTAGGCCTCGTAACCCCGCTTCTCAATGCGGGCCACCTGCGACTGGTTGACACCCAGCCTCTTTGCCACTTCGGCCTGGGTCAGCCCGGCCGCCTGCCTGGCTTCCACCAGTTGGAGCCACAGGTCAAGCTTAGTGGTCTCCTCCTCGTAAATGCGCCGGTGTTCTGGATCAGCCAAGAAGTTGTCCCGGAACTCCTCGTAAGCCCTCTGGCCTTCTGAAATATGGCGCTTCTTTTCGCTCATTATTCCTTCGCTTCCTCATGTTGCATAAAGTCGTTCATCCGACGCAAGGCAGTTTCAATCTCGCGCCGTGGCGTCTTCTGCGTCTTCTTCTGAAACCCGTGCAGAAAGACCACCCGTCGGCCGGTGAAGAAGAAGTAAATAAGTCGGTAGATGCTGGTATCGCTTTCGCGACGTAGCTCACATAACTTTCCCTCAATGTGGCGTACCAACGGTTCTTTGGCATTGACGTTCAGAACCCGAAGCCGCTCAATCGCCCCAATTAAACGAGCCTTGGCTTTCGCGTCCAGGCCCTCGATAAACTCGTTGACTGGCCTTGTTCCGCTCGGACCAACATAGAACTCGACTATCCACTCATCCTGTGCCATTATGCGGATTTTAGCATATTCATACTTTATCTGTCTTGTTGCGCCGGCGCCCTGAAGCAACTGTTGAGGTGATCGTTGACCATGCCGATGGTTTGCATGTAGGCGTAGCAGATGGTCGGGCCGACGAACTGGAAGCCGCGTCGCCGCAACTCTTTGGACATCGCTTCCGATTCCGGCGTCTTGGCCGGCAGGTTGTCCCAGGCTAGCAGGCCGGCGCTCCGCAGCGTCTGGTAGTTGGTGAAGCGCCAGATGAAGCGGTCGAAGCTGGCAAACTCCCGCTGTACCTCCAGAAAACGCCCGGCGTTGTTGATGATGGCGTCTATCTTCATCCGGTTGCGGACGATGCCGGCGTCGGCCAGCAACCGCTGGCGTTCAGCTTGGCCGTAGGCCGCCACCTTCGCCACGTTGAAGCCTTCGAAGGCCCGCCGGAAGTTGTCGCGCTTGTGTAGGACGGTGCGCCAGGAGAGGCCGGCTTGTACCCCTTCCAGTGCCAGAAACTCAAACAGAACGCCATCGTCGTGGGTTGGAACGCCCCACTCTTCGTCGTGATAGCGCATCATCAGCGGGTCTTCCGGGCCGCCGAAACACCGCACTAGCTCTGTTTTATCCATAGTCGCACCGCCATAGATTCACTGCAGAGGCGTACCAGGGGACGTAGGGGCGTTCAATTGAACGCCCGTACAAGTATTTTCCCCTCTGCGACCTCGGCGTTATCTGCGGTTTTAGACCGAATGCCCTCATCCCCTTGATCCCCTTCTCCCGCGCTCGGGAGAAGGGGAATGATGCTTGGGGGGACACCCCCAAACCCCCGGCAAAGGGGGCTTCCGCCCCTCTGCACTCCCCCTTTCGGCCTTCAGGCCGTTCTTCAAGCGCCCGGACTTCAGTCCGGCGATCACCTGTTCCGATAGCCCTCCACGCCGGCGACCAGCCGGTCAATCTCCTCAGTCGTGTTGAAGTAGGCGGTAGAGACCCGGATGGCGCGGTCGTTGTCGAGGGTGCGGGGCCAGACCTTCCAGTCGCGCTTCAACGTCTCTAACAGCGATTTATGATCCGCGCCAGCCAGCGAGAACGAGATCAAGCCGGAGGACCGCTCCCACTCCATCGGCGTCAACATTTGGACGCCTTTGATCTGGCTGAGACGGCTTTTCAAGTAGGTGGACAGCAGCTTGGTGCGCGCCTCGATGCCGGGCCAACCCAATTGGTCAAACCAATCGAGAGCGGCGGGGATCGTCGCGTAGACCGCCTCCGATCTGGTGGCAAACTCGAAGCGCCGGCCGTCGGGATAGAGCTTCAGCCCTTCGCCGGCGGTGAACAGGCCGGAACCAGCGCCAACGTAGCACGGTTGTAGCCGCTCCATCACCGATTGCCGGGCGTAGAAGAAGCCGGCGCCGTTGGGACCGCCGAGCCACTTGTGACAGTTGCCGGTGAAGCAATCGCAACCGATCTCGCTGACATCAACATTGATCTCGGCGAAGGACTGCGCCCCATCAACCAGCGACAGCGCGCCAATCTCCCTTGCCAGAGCGCAGATCTCAATCGCCGGCAGCCGGATGCCGTAGGGGGAGGTTATGTGGTTGACGGCGATGACTCTGGTGCGGTCGGTGATCTGGCGCCTGAAATTCTCCAACGTCGCGGCTGGATCGAACTCGACCTTGAAAGTGCGTAGCTTGATCCGGCCAATCTGGGCCTGGTAGGTCCAGGGGTAGAGCATGGCAGGATGCTCCTGGTCGGAGATGACCGCCTCATCGCCTGGCCGCCAGTCCAGGCCGGCCGCGACCAGGTTGGCGCCGTCGGTGGCGTTGCGCGTCAGGGTGATCTCCTCCGGTCGCGCGCCGATCTGGGCAGCCATACGGACGCGGGCCTGATTGCCGGCGGCGATCATCTCGTCCCAGATGACCCAGCCGCGCGATTGAAACCGCTCGACATTGGCTTGATAGACCTCGATAACCGGCCTGGCCATGACGCCGATTGTGCCGGTGTTGAAATAGGCTGTTTCCTCCAAAATCGGCAAGGCCATACGCGCTTTGTTCAGGTCAATCTCGGTCGCCAACGATGTCTCCGCCATCAAGATTTCTCCCATAATACGGTCTCAAAGTGGCCCAAGTTTCGCATTGGCGCAGCCGGCGGTCAACAAGCCAGGTTTGGAGTTTAGCCATAACTGGTTTTATTGATTTGTAAAACCTGGGAGGTGTCCCTTGAATCTGACAAAATCATTAGGTGAAGGCCCACACCATGCGATGGCCTGAAACCGCCATTTAACATTAAAATGACGTGACCTTGATGCCTGTCAGTGTTATACTAGGGGCATGAACGGTGCGACAGCTAATACGGCGTTGTAATTAAATGAATGTGATTGTCGCCGATGAAATTTGGTGGGATAGGCCGGCCCTTTCGGGAGCCGGCCTATTTTGTTTGTTGCAATAGCGATCAAATTCAGCGGTACGGAGGGTCAGATGCACTCAAGCATGATTGGCAAGATCGAAAAAGCCCGCAAATACGCCGCCGAGCCAGAAAGAGTCTCGTTCCAATCGTTCAAGGTCAAGTTTGCCGGCGATAACGATAGTCACTCCGTAGAGTACAGCGAAGGTAAGTGGCATTGCACCTGCCACTTTTTCGAGGGCTGGCAAACTTGCAGCCACGTGATGGCGATGGAACGTCTGCTGGGAGTGATGGTAGCCAAACAAGATTCCTCTCTTCAGGCTGTTATCTAATCTCTGTCTTATCCTGGTTAAAATTCACCGCAGTCCTTCGGCGGAAGGACTGCGGTCTCAGCGGTTTTAAGAGAATTCCGAATAGGGTGTCTGGCGCGCCAGCGTCCGGCACGTCCAGTCGCCGTAATTGTTCAGATTCGAGAGGTTTCGTCCCCCTCACTGCCAGCATTGGGTAAGGCCGACCTCATCCCCCTGACCCCCTTCTCCTGCGAGGAGAAGGGGGAAATGTAATGGGGGACACCCCCAGATCCCCCGGTCAAAGGGGGCTTCGCCCCCTCTGCACGCCCCCTAGTCGGGCTTCAGCCCGTTCAACAAGCGCCCGGACTTCAGTCCGGCGACGTGTTACGCGCTATTTTAATAGCAGTTTTATTTATGCAGCGGTCTCATCCTGATCAAAATTCACCGCAGTCCTTCGGCGGAAGGACTGCGGTCTCAGCGGTTTTAAGAGAATTCCGAATACAGCGTAGGGCAGAAACATTGAGCTACACGGTTCTTCCGCAGAAGGACTGGTTTGCTCGCTTTCCCCATCCTCGCCAAAGGCAACGACGACACCAATCTCGGATAGAAGACCCCGATTGTTAATGCGCTTGTTGGTTAAAATGCTGGGAGCGCGGGCGTCTCGCCCGCTCCGGGCGGCCAGGATGGCCGCGCTCCCAGGCGCAGCGTCTATCCCCAGATTAAGTATGGTCTATGCGAGGCAACCGGCATAAAGGCTCGATAATTATGCTCAACGCTGTAGGGTGTCTGGCGCGCCAGCGTCCGGCGCGTCCGGTCGCTGGCATCATTGCGCCGGGCTATTGCCTGTGCTACCTTTCGATGCGATTGATTGAAGTCCCTCCCAGGCGATAAGCCTGTCACAGGTACGCGGCTGGCCATTTGTGCGTGAAGTCTCCTCAACTTATATGACCCGTCTGGGTCTATTTAGCCAACGGGTGATCGAAACCGGCTGGCTTTTGGCCGTCGTCTTGGTCCCCCTCTACTTCGATGTCTTTACCACCAGGGTTTTCGAGCCGGACAAGCTCACCCTCTTGCGTTCGATAACGCTGGTGATGCTGCTGGCGCAAGTTGTCCTGCTGATCGAGAACCGCCGGCAAGCCGGCATTCAACCATCCAGGCAAGCCCAGTCGCTCCGGCAAGTGATAAGCAAAGACTTCCTATTGGCGTCAATCGCCGCATATGGCCTGGTCTATCTGCTGACCAGCCTCACCTCGATAGACCCGGCCGTCAGCCTGTGGGGTTCTCATCCGCGTTTGCAGGGTTTTTATAGCGTGGTGTCCTACCTGACGGTGTTTGCCCTGATCGTCGCGAACATGCGACGGATGGCCCAGGTCAGCCGGCTGGTAACGGTGATGACACTGACCGGCCTGCCGGCCGCCCTCTATGGCGTCCTGCAAGCCTCCGGCAACGATCCACTGCCCTGGGGCGGTGACGTGACGGTCCGGGTGTCATCAACCATGGGCAACCCGATCTTCATCGGCGCATTCATGATCGTGGTCTTGACGCTGGCAATCGGCCGGGCGTTGGGCGGCAGGATGCCCGATGCGACTGAGAACATTGACCAAACCGCCTTCTGGCGGGCGCTCGCGGCCATTGTCGGCGCTAACCTGTTGTTGGCGCTCCTCGTCGCGATAAACCGCGCGATGCCGCCATTATGGTTCACCTACCCGGCGCTGCTGAGCCTATTCGCCGGCCTGATGGTATGGGCGCACGAGCAGCTTCGTCGAGCGGCGGCCTGGCAAATAGGCGTCTTGTTCGGCGCGGTCGCCGGCTTTGAGTTCCTCTGCCTGGTGTTGAGCCAGAGCCGAGGGCCATTCATTGGACTCGTCGTCGGGATGGTTGCGTTTGCCTTGCTTTGGGCCTGGCAGACGCGCAATCGGACCTTGATCTCCGGCTCAATCGGGGCGCTGGCGCTCATTGCCGCGTTCCTAGTCGTCTTTAACCTACCTGACTCTCCGCTGGCTCCGTTGCGGTCCATCCCCCATCTCGACCGGTTTGGCCAGCTCAGCGATCTGGATTCCGGCACCGGTCGCGTCCGTATCCTGATCTGGCAGGGGACACGCGAACTGATAACGACCTGGCCGCAGGTGGGCCTTGAGCCAGACCCATACCAGTCCCTGCGTCCACTGCTGGGGTATGGGCCGGAAACGATGGCCTACGCCGCCAACCGGGTCTATCAGCCTGAGCTTGGGCAGTTGGAGGCCCGGACTGCCTCGCCCGATCGCAACCACAACGACACGCTCGACCATCTGGTGATGACCGGCTTGATCGGACTGCTGGCCTATCTGGTGGCACTAGCGGCGGTCCTGCGCGCCGGCCTGAAACTGGTGGCGGTGGAGACCAGTTTCAGCAACCGGATGATGTTCATTTCGTTTATGAGCGCGCTAGTCGCTCACCTGGTCGAGGTCCAGGTTGGGATTGCGATTGCCGCAACGTTGACCTACTTCTGGGCCATCGCCGGCCTGATCTACGTCTCGAACCGATGGGCCGTCAGCCGGACGAAAGCTATGGTCGCCGAGGCCGGCCGGGGGGGCGGCTATGCCGGCCAGCGCCCTAGTCCGCAGCGCCCGTCCCAGCCGGACGCCACAACCGGCGGCAGTCGCCGGCAGTAGCTTTTCCGAGACTCTGGAGCGTACAAGCGCGGCGGCGCCCTCTCGCCAAACTCGCGGCGCTCGGCCCAGAACGGCCCCACAATCAGTCGCAGCGGCATCCGGCCTGGCGACTGTCAGTTGGCTGACATTCACTGGCATCGCGTGGGGCAGCCTGCTCGTATTGCTTGCGATAATCGCATTCACATCCGACGAAATCTCGCGGGTGATGGTGCTTGGCTTTGTGGCCGGTCTAGCCGGCCTCGCCCTGATAGGCTGGGGGCTGGTCCGGCGGGACCAATCGCCGGCGATTGCCGTGACCGGCTGGTGGCCGGCCTATCTGGCGCTGTTACTACCGGTAACCTGGGCCATCGTCCTGAACCTGAACCAGGTAGCGGCCGACGTGTACCACAAACAGGGCGACCTCTATGATCGGGCCAGCCGGTATATGGATAGCGTCGCCGCTTACCAGCGGGCAGTATCCCTGTCGCCGAGCCAAGACTATTACGCCTTGTTTGTGGGCAGGTCGCTATTGGAGCTAGCCAAGCGTGCGCCGGCCGGCGTGCCGGTCCTAAGCCCCGCTCAATACGAGGAGGCTTCAAACTCCTTGTCACGCCAGCAGATGGCGCGTATGACGCGCGAAGACTTCCTAAACGTTTCATTGGTGGCGCTGCTGCGGGCACGCGCGCTCCGACCGTTGAACACCGACCACTACGCCAACCTGGCCCGGCTGAACCGCTATTGGGGAGACAGCGGCGACCCTGCCAGGCTGGAGGTAGCAAGTCGTTACTACGCGCAAGCGACCAAACTGAGTCCCGCCACGGCCCACCTTTACAGCGAGTGGGCATTGACCGAGCTGGCGCGCAGAGATGTGGCTTCTGCTCGCGAGAAAAGCCAAAAATCAATTGCTCTCGACCCGAAGTTCGCGCCGGGGCAGGTGATCGCCGGCGACGTGGAGATGTTCGCCGGCGGGCCGAAGGACGCCTGGAAGTTCCACTCCGCCGCCCTCGACTTAAACGCGCTGGCGCTGAACGACTCGCGCTTTGAGGCTCGCATCAATTCCTATCTGAACGCTAACATGGGTCAAACGTTGACTGATAGATACAGCCGGTTAGCCCAGTCGTTACCTGACAATACCCAGGTCCGCACTGTCTATGCTTTTCTTCTCTCACGCACTGGTCGTCCGGCTGAAGCCTCTCAACAATACAAGGCGATAATCGTTAGCGACCCAAGCAACTGGATGGCGTATCGCAATCTGGCGCTAAACTATCTCGAACTCGCCGACCTGCCACAGGCCATACAATATATGGAAAACGCGCTACGATTGGCGCCGGATGACCAGAAGCCGCAGATTCAGGCAACGGTCAACGACATGCGCCGGCGGGCCTCCCCCGGCTAGGTTTTAAGGAGCGGGTTAGTTAGTTGCTACCGTTTATGCTGATTTTCGTGGCGGCGCTGGGCCTGTCTCTAGGATTCACACCTTTGGCTCGCCGATTGGCGTTGCGAATAGGTGTCGTTGACCATCCCGGCCAGCGCAAGCTACATGCCCAGACGATGCCCCTACTCGGTGGCCTGGCCATTTGGGCGGCCAGCGGTCTCGCCCTTCTTCTACTCAGCAACCGCTTTTACGTCTCGCAGGTTATCAGCATTTTCGTCGGCGCAACATTGGTCTCTTTCCTGGGCATGTGGGATGACCGCTGGCATCTGTCACCCTGGCTAAAGCTAGTCGGTCAGGCGCTTGCCGCGCTGCTCCTGGTGGAATCGGGCGTGCGGGTCGAGTTTCTGCGGAACGATATACTGAACGTCCTAGCAACCGTGTTATGGGTTGTCGGCGTCACCAACTCGTTGAACCTGCTGGACAACATGGACGGTCTCTCCGGCGGCATCGCAGCGGTGGCGGCCGGCTTCTTTTTTCTGCTGGCGGTCAGCAATGGGCAGATTCTGGTTGCAAGCATGGCGGCTGCCTTGCTTGGGGCTTGCGCCGGGTTTCTTGTTTACAACTTTAATCCTGCCCGCATCTTTATGGGTGACACCGGCAGCCTCTTTATCGGGTACGTCCTGGCGGTAGTGGGCATCAAGCTGCGCTTCGACAACGTTGATACCGTTACCTGGATGGTCCCGGTCATGGTCCTGGGACTGCCTATCTTTGACACGATGCTAGTGATCATCTCACGGCTGCGGAACGGACAGAACCCATTGACCACGCCGGGCAAGGATCACGTGTCCCACCGGCTGACCAGGCTGGGGTTGTCACAGCGCGAGGCGGTGATGGCGCTGTATCTGGTCAGTGGGACGCTGGGGATGGTCTCGATATTCCTGATGAGCGCCAACGTTTTTGAGGCATATCTAGTCGGCGGCCTATTGGTTGTTGTGGCACTGGTGGCATTAGTACGCTTAGAGTCAACAGACTTACGCCAACCAAGCCCCAGCGCGACTCCGCCTCATACTCTTTAATAAACTAGCCTCACCCCCGTCCCCTCTCCAACCGCATTGGAGAGGGGTGCAGGGGTGAGGCTAGAGGAAGTAACCTTGAAGGCACACGAAAAGGCTATACCAGCAGGTCTCGCGTTCGATGAGTTAAAGGCTCGGATCAGCCGACGCGAAGCGACCGTCGCAGTAATCGGTCTCGGGTACGTCGGTCTACCTTTGGCAACCGCCTTTAGCAAGGTTGGTTTTCAGGTAATCGGCGTTGACTCAGATGCCGAGCGAGTCGGGATGCTGAATAGCGGACGGAGCTACATACCAGATGTGGACGCTTCGTTGGTCCAGGAACTCAGATCGGCTTCGCGATTTCGAGCGGCCGATGATTATGACTGCATCAGAGAGGCCGATGTTGTCTTTATCTGCGTGCCCACGCCGATGACCGCCAGCAAGGCGGCGGACATCAGCTTCATCGTCGCGGCGGCCAACGGCATCGCCCAGCGTTTGCGCCGAGGGCAACTGGTGATACTCCAGAGCACAACTCATCCAGGCACCACCCAAGAGGAAGTCCAGCCGATACTGGAACGATCCGGCCTGCGGGCCGGTCTGGACTTCCACCTGGCCTTTTGCCCGGAGCGGATCAACCCCGGCGACCGCCGCTACACTGTTTTCAACACGCCTAGGGTGGTTGGCGGGCTGACCGACCGTTGCGCTCAGCTAGCCGTTACTCTTTTTCAGCAGCTCACGCCGGAGGTGTTCGTGGTCTCATCGCCACGAGCCGCCGAGATGAGCAAGCTCTTGGAGAACACGTTCCGCGCGGTCAACATCGCCCTGGTGAACGAGTTAGCCAAGCTCTGCGAGCGTATGGGCATTGATATTTGGGAAGTAATCGCCGCCGCTTCCACCAAACCGTTCGGCTATATCCCGTTTTATCCCGGCGCCGGCGTCGGTGGACATTGCATAGCGGTTGACCCTTACTTCCTTTCCTGGAAGGCAAGGGAGTACGACTTCTACACCAGATTCATCGAACTGGCGGCGGACGTAAATCAGAGCATGCCATATCACGTGGTGGAGCGAATCATTGATGCCTTGAATTGGCGGTCAACGCCCGCCCGTGGAGCTAAGGTTTTGGTGCTGGGCGTCGCGTTCAAGCGCGACATTGACGATGCCCGCAACTCGCCGGCGGCTAGGGTGATCGAGCTGCTGTTGGAGCGCGGGGCCGAGGTGTCTTATCACGACCCCTATGTGCCGGCCTTTACCATCGGCAAAGACGCCATATATCAAGCAGAGATGACGTTAAAGTCAGTCCCCTTGACTGAGGAGGTCCTGGCATCAGCCGACTGCGTAGTCATCATCACCGGGCACACCACAATCCCTTACGACCTGGTTGTGGAGCACGCCAGTATCGTTGTTGACTGCTGCAACGCGATGGCGCTAGTAGCGCCCAATGACCATCACAAGATTGTAAGGCTAGGAGCGCCAGCTCCGTGGCCTACTTCTTCGTGGTAGCAACCTTCTTTTGCTCTTTTTGCTTTTTTTT
>JBCLEL010000037.1:0-13117 GCA_038913435.1 Chloroflexota bacterium | reverse complement strand
TCGTTCTTGACAGACCCATACCACAACGTTTGGACGCTGGATCGCTTGCAACATCTATATATAGTATCATCAGCCGCGAGTTTAGGACTTCTGAGACAGGCTGCTGAGACCTGCCCCTACGTCGTCCTCTCGCACTTGAGATGGCACGAACGAACTAGGGGTGATGGACCGGGCCCTCCCGTTTAATGAAGATGTATTGATTTGTTGAGTTTTTCCGAAGACGACTTTATAGCTATCAAGTCTGTTTAGATGGCTGTGACGTTCATCTCAAAAAGTGGAGAGAGGTCTATGCAACTCTTAGTAGGGGTCATTATGGGGTCCAGGTCAGATTGGGAGACAATGGAGCACACGGTCAAGACCCTGGAGAGTCTTGAGGCGCCCTATGAGGTGTTGGTGGCATCGGCCCACCGCACGCCGGATCGGCTGTTCGAGTACGCCGAGTCGGCCGAGCGGCGCGGCCTGGAAGTGATTATCGCCGGCGCCGGCGGCGCCGCCCACCTGGCCGGCGTGACGGCCGCCAAGACGCTTCTGCCGGTCCTGGGCGTGCCGATGCAGTCCCAGGCGCTCAATGGGCTGGACTCCTTGCTTTCGATAGTCCAGATGCCGGCCGGTATCCCGGTCGGCACGCTGGCCATTGGCCGGGCCGGCGCCGTCAATGCCGCCCTCCTGGCCGTTGCAATATTAGGCAACAAGTACCCTCAGTTCCGTGAGGCCCTGCGTCGCTATCGTGAAGCCCAGGCTAGGGCGGTGCTAGATAATCCTGACCCGCGCAAAAGCGTATAAGGTAAGGAGCGGTCAACAGGCAATCCTGTGAGAATGTGGATGATTATTGATTCGCATAGTCACGTCTTCCCCTTCTTGGGAGACGTCAGCCTTTTCAAACAACCGAAGTTCCACATGATGCTGCTGCAACGCGAGATCAGCCGGCATCCCCAGCCGGTGAGGCGGAGGAGCGACTAGGCGAAAGCCCCAATCTCCTCCTTTTGGGCCGCAAACAACTCGTCGACCATGCTCTTGATCTGGTCTAGGGTCAGGACCGAGGCGGTCAAAGGGTCGAGCGCGATCGCCTGCTCGATAGCCTTGCGGTCGCCTTCCAGCGCGCCTTTCACCGCCAGTTCGTCCTGGTTACTCCGGTTACGGTTCAAGGCGGCGCATTGCGGCGGCAAGTCACCCACAAAACAGGGGTGTATTCCAGCGTTGTCTATCAGGCAGGGGACCTCCACGCAGGAGTAATGCAGATTGGTGATCAGGCCGGTGTTCATCACGTTGAGATTCGCTTGCGCCGGCTCGTTGGCCTCAATTCCATTTATGATCTCTACCGCATACTCGTGGCTTTGCGTCACTTCAATCGGCTGGTCGCTCAAGGCTTCTTCACGCTGTTGTTCACGTCGGGCCGCGGCGGAGCTCTGATGGCCTACCGCATTTATGTAGGACCAGTGGCCAACCTTCGGCGTATATCGCTCAATTAACTCTGGAGTGCGGCGGAAGTAGGGCACATATTCCGAGTTGTGGTAGCTGGATTCAGACATGAAGTACCCGAAATACTTCATCAGCTCAAAACGCACCATGTCCTTCTGGTAGATCTCAGGATCCTTCATCTTCTCCAAGAATAGTGGATAGGCATCCTGTTTATTCCACTCATAGCGCAAGAACCAAGCCTGATGATTGATGCCGGCCGCCCAATAGGCTACCTCCTCCATCGGAGCGCCAATGTAACCAGCAAGCTGCCTGGCAGTGCCCTGGACGCTGTGACACAGGCCGACGTTCCAGATCTTCGTTGCGACACTGACCGCCCAAGTCACAATCGGTGTAGGGTTAGAGTAGTTCAGCAACAAGGCATGCGGGCACAACGCGGCCATGTCCTTGCAGATGTCCAGCATCACCGGAATGTAACGAAGTCCGTGGAAGACGCCCGCCGGCCCAGCTGTGCAACCGACCGCTTGATCGACCCCATATTTCAGGCTGATGCGTTGCTCACGCTCGAGCGGTTCGAACCCGCCGGCCAGGATCGTGACAATCACATAGTTGGCGCCATCCAGCGACTCTCGCCGATCAGTCGTAGACTCGATCTTGACGTCCGACTTTACCTGAGCCGCCATCTTCTTACTCAGGGCAGTAGCGATCTCCAGATTGTTATGGTTTATATCCATGAGACTGACGGTGCTACCCTGCAAGCCGGGCCGGCTGAGAATATCACCCACAAACCGCGTGGCGAACCCAGAGCTACCGCCGCCGATTATGGATATTTTGACAGGCTTTCTCATTGTTCCTTCCCCCTTTTCAGTTTTTCGACTCGTGAATTTTTCGTGGCTGAATTATCCCTTTAACCCGGTGATGACAATACCCATCAAAATTCTCCACTTGACTTTTATTCCCATGCACGCTATTCTTGAGCTTGGTATCCGGGGAACAGTATACACGATATTTCTCAACCGTACAATGGCAAACAAAAGAGTATTTGTTAAGCGTATAACGATAGTTTAAGAAGGAGGGATGACCATGACTAGCGCTCAGATGAAACGAGAGCCAATCGGCTATCTACGGCCGAACATCCCCGAGTTTGGCATACCTTCCTACCGGGGCGCGCGCTACGAGGCGCTGGTTCCCGATACGCTCGACCTGCAAGAGCGGGCGGCCCTCGGCGTGCACGGCTTGACCGGTCCGACCGATCCAGCTACCGAGTATGAGATCTACTGGGTGGCGTACTTCCTCAGCCGGCCGCCGATGATGCAGCACGACTGGAACGACAGCATTCAGCCGAAGTTTATGGAAGCGCTGCCACTTTTGCGCATCGCCTCCGGCAGCGACCTGAACAGCGAAGTGGATCGAGCCTGGATGGCAATGACGTTGCGCGAGATCGGTGAAGATGGGCTGGCCTACATCCCACTGGTCGGCCGGCCCTGGGGCCGCTTGAACGCTGTCTGGGGTGTCAGCGATGGCGACCAGTTTGGCTACCCGTTCTACAATGGCCGGCTTCTCTCGACCACTGGGTTTACTACCTAAGGGACAAAGGCCCGCTCTGGCGCAAGGTCTGCGACGGCATCGTCGATGGCCTGGTGGGCCTCACTATTGACCGGGGCGACTACGCATATTTCAAGCAGGGCGTCTATGAACTCTATGAAAAGCCCTCTCAGGACGCCCCGATGCCAACCGGCATCTGGTCAAGCCTGGTCGGCTGGGTAATCCAGGGTCTGGCCCAGTATTATCGGGTCTCCGGCTACGAGCCGGCCAAGACCCTGGCCGGCAAGCTGACTCGCTACCTGCGCTACCACGGCGGCTACTACGATCCGGAAGACTGCGCCTTCAAGCCCAACCGGCCTGGTTCGCCGAGCACCCACCTCCACCATCACCTGCTGCCTCTGCTCGGGGTGCAGGAGTATGCTATGTTGGTTGGTGACCACGAGTTGATGGAATGGGTCCGCAGGGGCTACGAGCACGGCAAGACGTTCGGCGAGACGACGGTCGGATTCTTCCCGGAACATCTCCACATTCCAGACTATCAGACCTCCGAGACCTGCGAAGTTGCCGATATGATCGCATTGGGCCTGAAGCTGACGGAGGCCGGCGTCGGCGACTATCTGGATGATGTCGATCGCTGGACCCGCAATCAGTTTGTCGAAAACCAGCTCGTCCGGGCTGACTGGATCGAGTATGTGGCGGAGGCCGGCCTTATCGACTCCCGGGCCCGTTCCCTCGTTCCCACCATTGTAGACGAGAGTTACCAAACAACCGAGAATGTGCCGCAGCGAAACATCGGCTCTTTCGCCGGCTGGCCGGCGGCCAATGACTGGTTCGTCGGCCACGGCAGCGGGATTATGCACTGTTGCACCGGCAATGGCGCACGTGCCCTCTACTACGTATGGGAAAACATCATCAGTTATGCCGATGGCCGGCTGAAGGTCAACCTGCTGCTGAACCGGGCATCACCGTGGGCTGATATTGATAGCTACATCCCCTACGAAGGTCGGGTAGATGTCAAGATCAAGCAGCCCTGCGAGTTGTCAATCCGTATCCCGGAGTGGGTGAAGCCGGAAGAGACCGTCGCCAAAGTTGGCGACGAGGCGCACCAGGTCGGTTGGGACGGACGCTATGCAAAGTTCGGTGCGGTTAAGCCGGGTGACGTTGCGACGCTGGCCTTCCCGATTCAGGAACGGACTGAATCAATCTACATTGAGAAAACCCGCTATCGGATCGTACGGAAGGGCAATGATGTAGTGTACATTGATCCGCCCGGAAGATTTTGTCCTCTATACCAGCGGGCGCACTATCGAGAGAATCAGGTGCGCTGGCGGAAGATCGAGCGGTTTGTCTCCGATGAGGCGATCCACTGGTAGTCTTCGACCGCCTTGGCCGCACCGGGACGGACGGGACGCAATGTTCTACCCTTTGACGCCGGTGACGACTACGCCCTGGATGAAGTAACGCTGCAAGAAGAAGAAGACCAGCACTGGCGCGATCGTGATGATCGTCGACATCGCCATCAGTTGTGGCAGCGTGGCAGGCTGGTAGGCTATGCCGACCGCGAGAAGCTGCCAGAACCGGATGGCGATCGCCAGCGTCTGAGTCTCCCTGGTGTTCAGGTAGATCAGCGGCGCCAGGAAGTCGTTCCACTCCCCTAGGAACGTGAAGATCGCCAGCGTCCCCAGCGCCGGCAGCGACAAGGGCAGGATTATGTGCCAAAACGTCGTGAAGTAGCCGCAACCATCGATCCGCGCCGCCTCGTCGATCTCCCGGTGAATGGTCAGGAAGAACTGCCTCAGCAGGAATATATAGAAGGCCCCGCCCCCAAACCACATTGGCACGATTAGCGGGAGAGGCGTGTTCAGCCAGCCTAGATTCCGGAAGAACAGGTACTGGGGAATGAGCGTGACGTGATAGGGAATCATCATCGTGCTCAGCACAATGATGAACAGCGCGTTGCGCCCGGGGAAACGCAGGCGGGCAAAGCCGTACGCCACCAGGCTGGCCGAGAGCAGGCGACCGACCAGGACGCCGATCTCGATGACCATCGTGTTCTTCAAAGATATCCAGAACGGGAACTGGGCCATCGAGGTCGAGTAGTTGTCCGGCTTCCAGGGGTTTGGAATCCACTGGGGCGGTATCGTAGTGACCTGAGCGGTCTCCTTGAAGCTGCTGGACAGCATCCACACCGTGGGTATGGTGAAGATGATGGTCCCGATGACCAGCGCGAGGTAGAGCAGATTTCGACCGATAATCCGGACAACTCGTTGCCTGGTCCTCTCCGCGGCCGCTCGCCTCTGTGCCTCGGCAACCTTGGCAGTATTCGCCGCACTCATAGCTCGGCTCTCCTTCAGTCAGTGCCCGCGTAGTACACCAGGCGCCTCGACGTGATCATCACGATGACCGTGAGGATCAGAATGATGGTGAAGAGGACAAGGCCGATGCCCGCCGCGTAGCCCATGCTCAGGTCCTGCCATCCCTTCTGGTAGAGATAGAGGACGATGAACAGGGTGGCGTTCAACGGCCCACCCTGAGTCAGCAGGTACGAACCGGTGAACGCCTGGAAGGAGCCGATGATGCCCAAGATGAAGGTGAACAGCAGGACCGGCGACGTCATCGGCACGGTGACGGCCCAGAAGCGCTGCCAGGCGTTCGCACCGTCGACCTTGGTCGCGTCGTAAAGATCGGTCGGCACCGACTGCAGCGCGGCGAGGTAAAGGATGAGCCCACCACCCGCTCCCCAGAGGGCCAGGATCACCATGCCCGGCAGCGCCCAAGTCGGGTCGCCGAACCAGCCCGGCCCCTGGATGCCTATGCTCCTGAGGTAGCCGTTGACCAGCCCATACTGTGGCGCAAAGATCCAGCCGAAGATGTAGGAGGCGGCGATGGCCGGAACCACGACCGGCATGTAGAAGCAGGTGCGCCAGAAGGAGAGGCCACCGACCTTCTGGTTAAGCAATATCGCGTAGCTGTAGGCAACGATCATCCCCAGTGGCACGACCGCCACGGCGTAAATCGCCGTGACCTTCAGCGACTGCGCGAACAGGTCGTCGCGGGTGAACATCTTCGTGTAGTTGGCCAGCCCGATGAACTTGGGAGGCTCGACGATGTTGTACTGGGTAAACGACAGGTAGAAAGAGTAGAGAATCATCCCGGCGCTGAATACTAGGAAGCCGATGATCCAGGGCGAGATGGCGAGGTAGCCGGCGATGGCCTCCTGGCCGGCCAGCGTCTGCCACCAGTGACGTCTTCTCATCCTCACTTGGCTTGCCACGACGTAAACACCTCCACTCGCGGCGCGACCACGCGCCCGGAAACACGGCAGAGCAAACTGGTGCTTGCCCTGCCGTGCGATGGCCGACAGCGGCGAGGCCGATCGCCTGCTTGCATAATAGATCGCTAGAAGCCTGGCTTACTTCTTGCTGGCGATCTCATCATTGATCTTCTTGACCGCGTCCTTAATCGCCGCTGCGGTGGTCTCCTTCCCGAGGAGGGCGGACTCGAGGGCGGTATTCATGGTCCTAACCAGGAACTCGGGCGCCTTGGCACCGTCGTGAGTCGGAAACAGCCTCACGTTCTTGGCCTTCTCCGGCACCGCCGAGGCCGCCTCCCAGCGGGAGGTAGCGGTCTGGGCAGCCTGCTTGGCCTGCCACGCGCTGGCGGGGATCATGTCCAGCTTCCGGCGCGAGTCGTACGGCTGAGGGATCCCAATCGCCAGCGCAAACTTCACGGCGACTTCGTCCGCGGTGGTCTGGGTGAAGGCATAGGCCAAGCCCGCGTCCCTCACCTTCGACTTGGCGCTGACCGAGTGGAAGTCCTGGCCGACGTGCATCGCGCGCTGCTTCCACCACGGCAGATGGAACTGGACGTACTCGAACTTCGTGGTCGCCGGCGGGTTGCTGCTAATGCCGATGACCGTTATCAGGGCGACGACCTTGCCCGCGAGAAACAGGCCGCCGGGGACGGCTTTCACTTCCGCCGGCATCGGGGCGAGCTTCTGCCGGTAAAGGTCGAGCAACTGGTCGTAGACCTCGATGACCTCCGGCGAGTCGAGGAGGCACTTCGTCTCATCGAAGCCCCAGCCCTCGGTGTCGAACTTCCTAGCGCCGTTGCTGTAGAGGAGGTCCGCCGTGCCATAGTTGTAGCCGGAAGTTCCCGAGACGCCCCAGACCTCCACATCCCCATTCGCCTTCTTCTGGGTGGCGTTCTTGGCGAAGGTGAGAAGGTCCCCATACTTCCACTCATCGAACTTCGGCGTACCGAAGACCGGCAGATCCTTGGTCAGGCCCAGCTTGTCACTCAATTCCTTATTGACGACCACGCCGAAAGGGTGCGTCACGAAGGTGTCGATGCCGTACAGCTTGCCCTTGTAGCCGCCAGGAACCAGGGGATCTACGTACCACTTCTTTGGGTCAAGGTTCGCGACCTTGAAGTAGTCTTCCATGGGCGTGAACGCACCCATCGGCAAGAACGTGCCGGACAGATGTGACGACCACATGATGACGTCCGGTTCCGTGCCGCCGGCAATCTGCAGCTTCAGCTTATCGTGGTACTCACCCCAGGGAGTCAACTCATAGATCATCTTGGTGTTGGTCAGCTGCTCGACGGTCGGGGCGTACTCTTTCCAGAACTCGCCCCACCAGGTGCTGAAGCGGAGCTGAGTAGGCTCTTTCACCTTCGGCGGGACAGCCGTTACGACCTTCTCGACAATCTTCTCGACTATCTTCTCCTTCTCGACGATCTGGGTCACTACCTTCTCAACCGGCTTCTCGACAATCTTCTCGACGATCTGGGTCACGACCTTTTCGACCGGCTTCTCGACGACCTGCGGTTGGCAGGCCGCCAGGATCGGGAGCGCGGCCGCCGCGCCCAAACCAGCTAGAAACGAGCGACGTGTCAATCTACGTACTAACAACTTACCTATCATTTGATCTACCTTCCTTAATTCGGTCGTACGATTTCCAAGTCGGGTATCCAGATGCTATCTACTGTACGGTTGTTTCACTCCCTGTCAGGCATCACCCCTTTCTTCCAATACTGTACGCTTAAGAACTATCGTGTATACTGTTCCCCGGATACCAAGCTCAAGAATAGCATGCATGGGAATAAAAGTCGTGGATGATTTTGATCCGGGCGCATTGCGCCGACAACCACTGTCGGAAGACATCGCTACCCTACTTAGACGAGCAATTATTCTTGCTGAACTGCCGGCCGAGCTACGTCTGGAGGAGCAAGCGCTAGCAGACAAGTTTGGCGTAAGTCGGGCCCCTGTCCGGCGGGCGCTCGCTCAACTAGAGTATGAAGGGCTAGTGCGTATCGAGCCGTGGCGAGGAGCATTTGTGGTCGGCCTGACCGAAGGGGAGATTCAGGAGCTCTATGAATGTCGGATACTGATCGAGACCTTTGCGGTTCGCCGGGTGGCCGAGCAAATTGACGCGGCCGGCGTCACACAACTTCAGGCCTTAGTAGACCAAATGAGTGAAGCGGCCCTTACCAACCAGCCAGACCTTATTGCCACCCTTGACACCCAGTTCCACCGAACAATCCTCACGCTGGCCGGCAACCGGCGTCTGCTAGTTTCATGGGAGCCGCACGCCGGCTTGTTGACGAGCATCCTGGGCATCACTAATGCTAACCGCCAGGATGCGCATCAAGGAGTGGTTTTCCATCAGGAGCTTGTGCAAGCATTAGCTCAACACGATGCAAGCGCTGCTGAACGTTCGCTCCAAGTACAGTTGCAAGTAGGCAAGGAGCTGATGATCAAGTTCACGATGGGGCGCCGGCCCATGTCATTCACTCCTGCCATCACTGGGTCAAAATCGCCCTGATCTACTCTCAGTTCCCCTGACTTGCCCTACGCGATGTCAGAGGATTATTAGCCCCGAGTGCGCCTGGCCAGAGCCGGGTCTTCGACCGCCCTGCCCCTGTCGCAGGAGACAAGCCCATAGGATTGGGCAGGAATGTTTGGGCAACTACATACCACGAGGGTACTCCGTCGCCGGACTCAAGTCCGGGCGCTTGGAACGTGGCCTGAAGGCCGGCTATGGGGAGTGCAGAGGGGGCGTAAGCCCCCTTTGACGGGGGGCTGGGGTGGTCCCCCAGCCCAATTCCCCCTTTCCCGCCGTGCGGGAGAGGGGGACCAAGGGGGTGAGAGTCGTATCCAGCTGGCAAACCAGATTGAGAATGCATTTTCATGTGTAGGGGTAGTTCCTTTTTTGAGGTGAAGAAGCCTGGGAAAAAGATGCCCACTCCTAGGGGACAAGCCCCGCGCTACAAGTCTCAACCTATTACCAGATATAGTTGTTAAGGCTTGTTGACAGCGTGCGCGTCGGATTGAGATTGAGGAAAGTGGAAGCAGATAGCGAACAAGGCGCGTCCAACCGCTACGACGCGATCATCGTGGGCGCCGGCCACAACGGCTTGGTCACCGCCGGCTACCTGGCGCGGGCTGGCTGGAAGGTGTTGGTATTGGAGCGACGGCAGATTGTCGGCGGGGCATGCGTCACCGAGGAGGTCATTCCAGGCTACCGGATGTCAACGGCCGCTTATCTGATCAGCCTTTTGAATGACGATGTAGTCCGAGACCTGCGTCTGAATTCCTATGGCTACGAGGTCATGCCGAAAGACCCGGCCTATTTTGCTCCCTATCTTGATGGCCGCTATCTGCTGATGTGGCAGGACCAAGGCCGGACCTGCGCGGAGATCAGCAAGTTTTCGCAAAAGGACGCCGAACGTTATCCCGAATACGAAAAGCACATTGGGAACGTAGCGACGGTCTTTGAAGAGCTGATACGACAGGTCCCGCCGAATCTACCGCCGGCTGACCTGCGCGATTGGGCCATATTGAGCCGGCTCGGCTGGCGGCTGCTACGTCTCAGTCGGCAGGAAGCCTATGCGATCTGGCAGATGCTAGTCCAGAGCGCCGGCGAGCTGCTTGACCATTGGTTTGAGAGCGACCAGTTGAAGGTGGCGCTGGCGACCGACGGCGTCATCGGCGCCAACGCCGGCCCCTATTCGCCTGGCACCGCCTATGTCCTTGTGCACCACCTAATGGGCGGAGTCGGCGGCGTTCGCGGGCTTTGGGGGTTCGTGAAGGGCGGAATGGGCGGCCTCACCCAGGCGATGGCGCGTTCGGCAATCGCCGCCGGCGCTGAAATACGTACAAGTGCGGCGGTTGGGCGGATTCTGATTGAGGATGGACGGGCAGTCGGCGTCCAGTTGGAGGACGGCGCAACCATCCGCAGCCGAGTGCTAGTCTCCAACGCCGATCCTAAGCGGACATTTCTTACCCTGATAGACCAGCCTCATCTGGATTCGGCCTTCCGCGAACATATCCTGCGCTACAAGTGCGAAGGCGTCTCATTCAAGCTGAACCTGGCGCTTTCACGGCTACCGAGCTACTCAGCCTTGCCGGGGCACGAACCTGGTCCGCAGCACAGGGGTACGACCCACATCTGCCCGACCTTGGCCGACCTGGAACAGGCCTGGGATGACGCCAAGTACGGCCGGCCTTCAAGTAGTCCGTTGCTGGAGATCGTGATACCTACTGCCTACGAGCCGGAGCTGGCGCCGGCCGGTCACCATATCATGTCAATCTTTGCTCAATACGCGCCGTACCGCCTGTGCGCGGGCGACTGGGCCATCGAAAAGCCGCGCTTTGTCAAGCGCATCATTGACTTGATTTCCGACTACGCCCCGGGGTTTGCCGACTCGATAGTGGGCGCTCACGCCCTCTCGCCGGCTGATTTGGAGGAGCAGTTTGGATTGACCGGCGGCAACATTTTTCATGGCGAGATGAGCCTCGACCAGCTATATACCTTCCGGCCGGTGCCGGGCTACGCTCGTTACGCGACGCCGATTAAGAACCTGTACCTGTGTGGCGCTGGGACCCACCCCGGCGGCGGGGTCATCGGGGTCGCCGGCCGCAATGCGGCGTTTGAGGTGTTAGGCAGTCATCGGCGGAGGTAAAATTAGTAATGCCACGCCACGTAAGTGTTCAGATCCCAGAGGTTTCGTCTCCCTCACTGCCAACAATTAGGTGAGGCCGACCTCATCCCCCTGACCCCCTTCTCCTCGCAGGAGAAGGGGGAACTCCACTCGTGGGGGACACCCCCACATCCCCCGGCAAGGGCTCCGCCCTTGCAACCCGTGGTGGTTTCACCAATCGGATGTCGCCGGACACGATATGAGCTTAGATTGATGCGCGTGCGCCTGCAAAACTGATCCCACTAAATCTGAACACTTACCACGCCAGGATACGACTTGTCGGCCATCTCACCCCGTGCTAGGATTAAATGCATACTGATGGGCGTGTAGCTCAGTCGGTTAGAGCGCACGGTTCACATCCGTGAGGTCACAGGTTCGAGTCCTGTCACGCCCACCCCAGTTGTCGCCGGCGCTGGCGCCGGCGACAAAAACGCTCTCCCGGGTGCTGGCCAGTCCAGGCGGTCGGGAGAGCGTTTGGTTCTAGTTGTCTAGCGGCTTCGCTAGCTAGGCCTTGGCTTGGGCGACAGTCTTGACGAAGTAGTAATTCTGATGGCGAACCACGCCAAAGAAATCACTGGGTAACCGGCTGCCCAGCAGCAGCGCCCGCTCGCAGATCGGGATATGGGGCATGTCCTCGAGCGTGATTTTTTCAATCTGCTGCACGAGTTCCTTTCGCTTGTCAGGCGCCGTCGCCAGGGCTTTCTTGACAAGCTCGTCTACTTCCGGCTTGCCGTAGCCGGCCGCAGTGGCCCAGACGCCACCACCCGCGCCAGCCGTGAGGTAGATTACCGTGTACAAAGTTATCGGCGATTGCACAGTGCCGGTCCACATTGCGTCAAACTTCCGCGTATTGGCTGTGCTGAGCACCACGGCATCATCCACCGGCGTGACCTTCGCAATTATTCCGAGCTTCTTCCACTCCTCAGCGATTATGAGAGCCGCTTCCTTCCAACCAGTCCGCTGACTCCAGGTCAGAAACTCGAACTCGAATCCTTTGGCATAAGGCGTCTCGGCCAGGAGTTTCTTAGCGCCCTCCAGGTCTTGTTTCCCACCGTTTGGCAAGGTGGCCACCCACTCCGGCGTGTTCTTGAACATCATTGCCTCAGCCGGCAAGGAAACGCCGAAGAATGCCTTCTTGCTGACAGCATCCCGGTCTACCGCCAACGACATTGCCCGTCGGACTTTGGCGTCCTTGAGGGCTACGGCGGTAGGGGTCGTGGTGTTGATCGTGACGTGGAACATGCCACCTTGGGGATGGGGTATCGGCGTGACGCCCTTTGGCAAGCTTTCGATAGATGAGAATGGAAGCTCAAAGGCGAAGTCAAGCCCGCCGGTCGCCAACTGGAGCACCCGCTGGGTCAGGTCGGCGACGGTGTTCATCTCCAACTCTTTCACCATGATCTCGCCGCCAACATATTTCGGGTTCGCAGCCAGGACCATCCGATTGGTGCCAGGTTGCCACTGCTTAATCATGAATGGGCCGGCGGCAACCGGGTGATTGAAATAGTCCTTGTCGGACTCGACCTTCGACTTCGGATGGAGGGTCATGTACTGGTAGCCCAAGAACTTGTAGAAGTCCGGAAAGTCGGACTTGAGTTTCCAGACCAGCGTCCGGTCGTCGGGAGCGGTAAGTGAATCTACCGGACTGAAGAACGCCTTGCCCTCTGTCGGCTGGAGTCTCTCCATCGCGTTCAGCGCGTCTTCGGCTTTCAACGGCGTGCCGTCGGAGTAAACAAGATTCGGCTTGAGCGTCAGGGTGATAGTCCTTCCATCGGCGGAAGTCTCGCTTTTCTCGACCAGATCGGGATAGGGCACCTGGTTCCTGTCCAGACGGTACAGTTGGCCGGAGATGAGGATGACGGTATTGAACTCGTTTACCGTGGCATAAGGGGGCTTCAAGGTGTTGACCTGATTGCTGAGGCCAAGTTTGAGCAATGCCACCGGCGTGCTGGCCGATGGCGTTGGCGGCGCCGGCGCGGCCGTCGGGGTGACTACTACCACCTTCTCCTTCTCAATGATTTTCTCGACTATCTTCTCTTTCTCGACGATCTGGGTGACGACCTTCTCGACCGGCTTCTCGACTATCTTTTCCTTTTCGACAATCTGCGTCACCACCTTCTCGACGACCTGCGGTTGGCAGGCGATGAGAATCGGCAACGCTGCGCTAGCG
>JBCLEL010000036.1:0-13180 GCA_038913435.1 Chloroflexota bacterium | reverse complement strand
TGCCTTCATTGATGTCAATGGTGGCCAGCCCGTGCAACGCAACGGCAGTTTCCTCCGGTACCGCATCTGCCGCTACCACCAGACACCGCCGATACCACTCTCGCGCGGTGGTATGCTCAGCCAGGTGGAGATAGCCTTGACCAATCCAAGACATAAGGCCGGGATGCTCGATGTGGCCAAGTAGCTCGGAGTTCAAACGGATGAGTTCCCGATATAGCCCTCGCCTGGCTAAGTACCCACTGATGCGATCAGTCACCTGACGAGCAGACTCGTAGTCGCCGGCGGCGAGGTATTGGCTCCGAGCCTCCAACAAGCACTCCACCCAGGATAGCCCCAACTCCTGCTCACGATTCTCGCGTTCCAGCTTCCGCAAGAAGTCGCCAGCCGCCTGATGCGCCGATTTGCGCTTCTCTCGACTCAGACGCCTCGGCTCAGGGTCACCAGACAACAGCCAACTCCGGAGCAGGCCATACACCGCCCACAGCTCCCCGGCTGTCCGTTCACGATCCGGATGGGCGAACGTGCGATCTTGCCATTCCTGCGCCAACGCACGCGCCCGGTCCACGGGCTGGCCAGTCACTGCTGCCAGCCCCTCCAGGCTTATCGGTATGCCGTAAACCGCCGTTCTACAGAGCGCCTGTTGGGACTCCGGGGACAGGTATCCAAACAACCTGGCCGTGAAGATCGTCTCGCAATACTTGTCTCGTTCTGCCTGTAATCTCCCGGGAGCAGAATTGGTTGTTAGTTGTACCGCCGACAGCTCGTGTTCCAGTTCGTCAGCCGTAATGGTCTTGAGCACTTCCCGTATCTGCGCAAGGAATCGCGGAGTCCCCCCTAGCGCCTGGTGTAACTTCGCCAGGAGTCGGTGTGGCAGCTCCCCGCGGCGGTAGCGTCCCTCGACAGTCTCATCGCGGAGCAGGAACTTGAGGAAGCTCGCCTCGGGGAAGTCAAACAGGTTTTCCTCACGGACAAGCGGCGGCATATCGGGCACGTCGGATGGAACATACCAACTCGTAATGATCGCTCGCGAGCCACCGGTAAGGTTGCTGAGAAGGTGCTTGTAGAAGAACGACAGCTCCGAGTCGAGGATTGAGCGAGTGGTCCCGTCCAGATTGACCTCGAAGTTGTCCAGCACTAGCACGAACCGGCCTCGGTTCAGGGCCGTGACGAGGTAGCGGAGTCGAGTAGCGACCGGCACCGTGGCGTCTACCAGAATGCTGTAGGCTTCCCGGAGGTTCGCTGCAAGAAACGCGTCGCTGCAACTGTCCAGCAGACGTGCGGCAGTCAGGTGATTGTCTTTGGAACTCGGAACTGGGATGATCGTAAAGGGGTCAGCTTCTAGCTTGCGGGCTACGCGCGTCGCGAGGGTACTCTTACCGGCTCCCCCGACTCCCGTGATGATGACTGTCATAACCGTGCCTTCGCGTAGCGCGGGCAATAACCGCTGAAGTTCTCGCCTTCGACCAGTAAAGTGTTCGGCGTAACCCTGTTGCATGCCGGGCAGTGGTTGCTGCACCACACTCTTCCGGCGGGCGGGCACGGGCTTTCGGTTCGGGTCGGCATCAAATACAAGATCTTGCGTCGTCGCCGCATATAGCACAGGAAGCGTCCACCATGGCTCTCCCCGTTGTTCACAGGGGGTCTTGATCGCGAGCCGCGCTTGCGTCAGTGCATAGTCAACCGAGCGACCCGCGGCAAGATCGTGGTAGAAGGTCGTAGCGAACTGGGTGGCAATATCGTCAGCGATGGACGCCGCCCAACCTATGGCAAGCGGGACCTCTTCACCGACGACGCCGTGACCGGTCAGGTGGACGATGTGGGGCTGGAACTCCGTGATACGTTCTTTGAGCTCGTCAGATGTCCCCAGATCACAACTGTCGAAAGTCACCTCTTCTCCCGCTCGCGCAATGACCCGCAGCAGGGACTCCTCCTCACGCTCATAGTCTAGGGTCGGCTGGTCGATGGGCGCGCAAGCGACGAAGAGAATCCGCAGGGGACGAGGCCGAAGTTGGCCGGCAGCTTGCCGCAGCGGGGACGAAGTCCAAGGCAACCGTCTGATGCTGAACTTTGGGTCGAAGCCCAGAAACTCGCCGTCGGTAGGTCGTATGATCTCCCAGGGCAGGTTGAGGATGCTGGGAACCTCGGAGGCGATGACAAGTCGCCGGCGAGAGCCGGAAGTGAACTTAGCATTGGCCGGCTCCCAGACCGGATCGAGCCAAAGGTGGAAGAGTTCCGCACCCAAGCTGGCAAGACGGTCAGCCGAAACTTGCGGGGTTACGGCCTGCTCAAACAACTCGTTGTACCGGCTAGAGAACTCGCGAATCGCTCGAGAATCTGAGGGCGAGAGGCTTCGGTTATCGGCGAGAACCTGTCCGTTAAGGAAGACGTGATACTCGAAGGCGCGTTGGGAATCCATCCCGGTTTCGCGCACCATAAGTGTCAGAGTCGAAATCGCTTCGTCCATCGTTCTCTACCTCGCGAGTCGTGCGGGACACGATACGCAAAAGACCAGCCCCGGTGATGACCCACTACCTTAGCGGTTGATCGCTATCATAGCAGACCGGCGCTCCCTCATGCCGGCTACCCGGCCTTGCTTTTCGCCTTCTGGTAGATCTCGATGCCTTCGAGCATGGTGTTCCAGGAGAGGACGGCGCACTTGATGCGGACCGGGTACTGCTTGACGCCCTGCAACGCCTCCAGGTCGCCTAGCTCCTCGCTCGGCTTGCCGTCGGTCAGCATCATGTCCTTGAACAGGCCGGCTACCTCTTGCACCTCGGCCAGCGTCTTGCCCTTCACCAGGTCGGTCAGCATCGAGGCCGACGCCTGGCTGATCGAGCACCCCTTGCCATCGAAGCGCATGTCGGAAACGACGCCGTCCGTCAAGATCATCGAGATGTCAATCTCGTCGCCGCAAAGGGGGTTGTAGCCATGGGCGGCTACATCGGGGTGGTCTAAGTGGCCTTTGTTGTGTGGCTGCTTGTAGTGGTCGAGGATGATCTCACGGTAGAGATCGTCAAACGCGAACGCCACTGAATAGCTCCCGGGCCTGTTTCAAGGCAGATACTAGCACATCAACTTCTGGCTCGGTGTTGTAGAGGTAGAAGCTGGCCCGGCAGGTGGCGGCGACGCCCAGCCGGCGCATCAACGGTTGGCAGCAGTGGTGGCCGGCCCGGATCGCCACGCCATAGCGGTCGGCAACGGTGCCGATGTCGTGCGGATGGATGTCCAGGTAGTTGAACGAGACGACGCCGCCACGTCTGGTCGGATCCTTCGGCCCATAAACCACCGCGCCCTCCAGGTCAGCCAGCGTGTTCAGGGCGTAGGCGGCCATATGGACCTCGTGCTGGCGAATCGCATACATTCCGGTTGATTCCAGGTAGTCAATCGCCGCGCCAAAGGCGATCACGTCAGCGATGTTCGGCGTGCCGGCCTCGAACTTCCAGGGCAGCTCGTTCCAGGTGGAGTAGTCAAGATGCACCTCGCGGATCATGTCGCCGCCACCGAGGAACGGTCGCATCGCCGACAGCAGTTCATAGCGGCCCCAGAGCACGCCAACGCCGGTTGGACCCAGCATCTTATGGCCGGAAAAAGCCAGGAAGTCGCAATCTAGCTCCTTCACGTCCACCGGCAGATGCGGCACGCTCTGGGCGCCATCGGTCACCATCACCGCGCCAACCTCGTGCGCCCGCCGAGCGACCTGGCTGATCGGATTAATCGTGCCGAGCACGTTGGACATCTGGGTCAACGAGACCAGCTTCACCCGCTCGGTGATGAGGGAGTTGATCTGCGCCGGATCAATCTCGCCATTTTCGTCAATGCGGAAGAACTTCAGAGTTGCACCCTTCTCCTGGGCCAGCATTTGCCAGGGAACCAGGTTGCTGTGGTGCTCCATTTCGCTCAGCACAATCTCGTCACCGGCCTGGACGTTAGCCCGACCCCAAGCGTGGGCGACGAGGTTTAGCGCCTCAGTCGTGTTGCGAACGAAGATCACCTCGGCCGGATTGGTCGCGCCGATAAAGCGGGCGATCTTCTGGCGGGCAGCTTCGTAGGCGTCGGTCGCCTCCTCGCTGAGCCGGTGGATGCCGCGATGGATGTTCGCATTGTAATGCTCGTAGTAGTGGGTCAGCGCCTCGATCACTTGGCGCGGCTTCTGCGAGGTGGCGGCGTTGTCCAGATAGACCAAAGGCTGACCGTCGTGAACCTTGCGGGTCAAGATCGGGAAATCGGCCCTTATTCGTTTTACGTCATACATAAACGCATCTCCGGCCATCGCGGGCGACCCGCCGGGTCGCCCCTACCAATCAATCCACCTTCACCTTTAGCTTGTCGCCTTCAACCACGACCTCGAACGTCTTGACCGGGAAGATGGCCGGCAGGCTCAACGCCTTGCCGGAGCGCAAGTCGAAGCGAGACCCGTGCAAAGCGCATTCTACTACGCAGTCGTCCTCGTCTACATACCCCTCGGACAGCGGTGTGTCCTCGTGGGAACAGTTGTCCTCGACAGCAAAGTATTTCCCGCCGATGTTGAAGATAGCGATTGCACGATCCTCGACCATTACTCGTTTGGCTGCGCCGGCCTCGATCTCGCCGGCCTGAGCGACCGACACCAGCCTGCTCATGCCTCTTTCGCGACCTCTTCCCAACTCTCGGCCAGGTCCAGGCCGGGCAGTTCGCCGGCGCCGATCTTGCGCGCGATTGTCCTGAGCAAGCGGTCGTGGAGCGACTTCAACGGCGCCATCGCCAGCAGCGATTCAAAGAATCCTTCGACGATGAGGAGGGTGGCGGTTTTCCGGTCCAACCCACGCGCCAATAGATAGAATAGCTGCTCCTCGTCAATCGGCGAGATGGTCGCCGCGTGGGTGCAACGCAGATCGTTTGCCTCAATCTCAAGTTTTGGGATCGAGTCGGCCCGCGAGTGATCGCTGAGCAACAGGTTGCGGTTGGTCTGGATTGCATCGGTCTTTTGCGCCGCCTTATGCGCTCGGATTAGACCGCTGTACACCGACCTTGCGCTATCGGTCAAAGCGCATTTGTACAAGAGATTGCTGGTGGTGTTGGGCGCAACATGATCCTGCAAGGTGTGATGGTCAAAGAACTGATTCTGAACGCCTAGCAGCAACCCGTACATCTCGGCCCTCGCGCCCGGCTCAACCAAGATGCTTTCGACATTTGCCTTGTGAAAGCCACCGCCGAAGGCCACCGACAGCGATATGAGGGTGGCGTCGCGGTGGACTATCGCCCGGTTGACGACGAAGTTCCAAAACTGCCGGCCGTATTCCTGGATTGAGACGTAGCGCAGGCGAGCGCCCTCGTTCACGATCAGTTCGACGACGCCGCTGCTGAACGCCTGCTCTGATTGGTCCGGCGAGCGAAACTCGTCAATGAACAGGACATCGCTCCCCTTGTCCGCCACGATCAGCGTGTGCGGGAAAACACCCAGCTTCTCGCTGTCGGTCCAGAGACAGGATCGAAGCGGTACCGTCACCTGGACGCCCTCCGGCACGTACAACACCGAGCCGGCGCTGAATAGCGCGCCGTGCAAAGCAGAAAACTTGTTGTACTCCGGCTTCACCGCATCGGTCATAAAGTACCGCTTGACCAACTCCGGATGCTCGCGTACCGCTGCATCCAGGTCGGTGAAGATCACGCCCTGGCCGGCCAACTTCTCCGAAAGTTGCCGGTACACGTTCTCAGAATCGTGATGGATTAAGAGGCCGGCCTGCTCGTCGCGGAGGTCAATCATCTCTCGCGCCTCAGTCGTCAGGCCATTAGGCGAGCCGGTCGTACGGCTATTCGGCGCAATTTCCTGTAGCTTCAACCCTCGTAGGTCGGTGCGCCGCCACTCCTCATCCTTGAGCGTCGGCATCGGAATTCGCTCGAAAAGCTCCCAGGCCGCAAGCCGGCGTTGCCTCAACCAGTCCGGCTCATCCTTGTAGCGCGAGAACTCGATCACTGCCTCCCGCGAAATAGAAATTGCGGACAGCGATGGTTTATTTGCTAAGCTGGCTTGCTGGTTCAACCTTCTCTCCAATCAGAGGGTGGCGCCGCCGGGGCGACCGACCGCAGCCCGCGCATCCTGGTGAGGGCATGCGTATGGTCTCTAGGCTCATCCCTCACCCGGCCCGTCCTTCCAAAGAAGGACGGGCCGGCCTCTCCCAATTCCCTCTCCCGCTGGGAGAGGGTTAGGGTGAGGGCAGCTTGCCATCGCAGTACTAATCAGACTAGCCGACAGAGCCTTCCATCTCAAGCTGGATGAGACGGTTCATCTCGACGGCGTACTCCATCGGCAACTCTTTGATGATTGGCTCGATAAAGCCATTCACGATCATCGTGGTAGCCTCACTATCGCTGAGGCCACGGCTACGCAGATAGAATAGCTGCTCGTCCGAGACCTTGCTAACGGTCGCCTCGTGGGCGATGCTGACGCGATCTTCCTCGATCTCGATGTAGGGGTAGGTGTCAGTCCGCGAATTCTCATCTAGGAGCAGCGCGTCGCAGCGAACGTTGGACTTGACATCATGACAACCTTTGTGAACTTTCACCAGTCCACGATAGGTGGCCCGGCCGCCGTTCTTGCTGATTGACTTTGAGATAATAGTTGACGTGGTATGCGGCGCGGCATGCACCATCTTAGCGCCGGCGTCCTGATGTTGTCCTTTGCCGGCGAAGGCGATTGACAACACCTCGCCATGAGCGCCCGGTTCCATCATGTATACCGACGGGTACTTCATCGTAAGCTGGCTGCCGATGTTGCAGTCAACCCACTCCATGGTAGCGTCGCGGTAGGCAGCGGCGCGCTTGGTCACCAGGTTAAATACATTGGAAGACCAGTTCTGGATCGTCGTGTAGCGCACTCGTGCGCCCTCTTTGACGATGATCTCGACAACGGCGCTGTGCAAGGAATCACTAGAATAAGTCGGCGCCGTGCAACCCTCTACATAATGAACGTAGCTGCCCGGCTCGGCGATTATCAACGTCCGCTCGAACTGGCCCATGTTCTCCGCGTTGATACGGAAGTAGGCCTGCAGCGGAACGTCAATCTTAACGCCAGCCGGTACATAGACAAAGCTGCCACCGCTCCAGACCGCGCTATTCAGCGCAGCGTACTTGTTGTCGTTCGGCGGGATAAGCGTGCTGAAGTATTGCCGTACCAGGTCGGGATACTCAACCAGGGCGCTGTCCATGCTGAGAAAGACGACGCCTTTCTTAGCCAGGTCGTCGCGAATACTGTGATAGACCACCTCGGACTCGTACTGGGCGCCAACGCCGGCCAGGAACTTGCGCTCGGCCTCCGGTATGCCCAAACGGTCAAAGGTCCCCTTGATATACTCCGGCACATCTTCCCAAGACCGGCTAGTCTTTTCCGTCGGCCGGATGTAGTAATAGATGTTCTGGAAATCAATTTTCTCCAGGGCGCCACCGCCACCCCATTTCGGGGTCGGCCGGCGCTCAAAGTAGTCCAGCGCCTTTAGCCGAAACTTTCTCATCCATTCCGGCTCGTTCTTCATGTGCGAGATCTCTTCGACGATCTCGCGATTCAGCCCCCTTTTTGCCTTGAAGACGTAGTCCTCTTTATCTCGAAAGCCATACTTGTAGTTCTCCAGGCCAATGTCGGTCACACTCGCGACCTGGGGATTCGCCACTTCGGTGATAACGTCGGTCATCTTAGGATCCTTTCGTAGCTAATACTTTGGCTTTGGCTCCGACCCATTTTTCGTAGCCTTGCTGCTCGAGCTGTTCGACCAGCTCGCGCCCGCCGGATTCCACAATAGCGCCGGCCACCATGATGTGAACGTAGTCGGGCGTGATGTAATTCAAGATGCGCTGGTAATGGGTGATGATTAGTATGCCCATATTCCCGCTGGCCAACGCGCTAACGCCTTCGGCCACCGTCTTCAGCGCGTCTATGTCCAAACCAGAATCAGTCTCGTCCAAGACGGCAAATTCTGGTTGGAGGACCGCCATCTGCAATATCTCGGCGCGCTTCTTCTCGCCGCCGGAGAAACCATCGTTCAGATAGCGCTGCATCAACGATTCGTCCATCTTTAGTAGCGCCATCTTCTCGCGCAGCAGCTTGCGGAACTGGGTTGGCGAGATCGAGTCGCCGTGGACCGCCTTGGCCGCTGTTCGCAGGAAGTTAAACATCGTGACACCGCTAATGGCGGTGGGATACTGAAAGGCGAGAAACATGCCGAGCTTTGCGCGTTCGTCTGGTTCCAATTTTAGAATATTCTGACCCTTGAAGATCACCTCACCGCCAGTCACCTCGTACTTGAGGTGGCCCATAAGGGTGTAGGCAAGCGTGCTTTTGCCGGAGCCATTAGGCCCCATCAGCGCGTGCACTTCGCCCTTAGGGATCGTCAGAGTGACCCCTTTTAGAATCTCTTTGTTCTCAACTGTAACGTGCAGGTCCCTTATGACAAGGTCTGCCTGGTTCGCCATTCAGATAACCCCATTCTTTGTGTATGGCAGCGACTGGCTGATAGGCAAGGCTTCAAAGCTAGGTCGCCAAGCCTCTGCCCATTCTTCGCTTCAATCTCTCTTCGATTGCAGGATACAAAGTCTTGCAGATTTTGTCAACCAATTAGTTTCCTAAATCCAGCGCCAATCACAGTTAAGTAAGTATATACTAAACCAAACTGTTTTCAAAAGTTGACATTTTAGAAGCTCATTACATATAATCAACGGCGATCAGCGGAGAGGACTTATGGCTATTGTCACCAAAACCCCAAGCGCTCGAGACGCTATTCTAAAAGAAATCAAGCAGGCCGGCGGTTCAACTGTCCACGAGTTAGCGTCTTATTTAGGAATCACCACCGTCGCGGTACGCAAGCACATCGCAACCCTAGGGCGTGAAGGTCTGCTGACCGGCCAGCTCGTCAAACTACCACGCGGCCGGCCAGCTTTGAAATATGTTTTGACCGCGGCCGCTAACCGGTTGTTTCCTCAGACCTACGACCGGTTCCTCATCCATATGGTCGAAGACCTCCGCAACCTCGACGGTGAAGAAAAGCTCAACCATCTATTCAGCTTTCACAACCGGCGATTACTTGATGCATACCGTCAGCGCATTGCCAATAAGCCGCTGGGAGACCAGGTACGCGAGTTGGTCAAAGTCCGTGATGAAGAAGGATATATGGCGACGATGGAAGAGAGCGCGGGCGGTTTCACTCTGATCGAGCACAACTGCCCGATCTACGAGCTGGCCCAGCGATTCCCCCAAGCCTGCAACTGCGAGCACGATCTTTTCCAGCAGTTGCTGAAAGCCCAGGTCAAGCGCGAGGTGACGATGGTTGAGGGTGCGACGGCCTGCCGGTACACCATCACCGGCTAGACGCCGGCGCGGTATCTGGCGGTGGTCAACGATTTGGACCGATGCACAACATCCCATAACGCCATCTTCGTAGGGGCAACCCCCTGTGGTTGCCCCCGCCTCGATGCCGGCGCCCACCGGGGCCAGCGCGGGGCCGGGCCAGCGCGGGGCCGGGGTCGGCACGGGGCCGGGGTCGGCACGGGGGCCGACCCCTACGGTGGGGGATTGTGGATCCGTTAATACAATAATGCCGTGGATGTGGTTTGGCATGACAACGAATTCATCCACCGAGACGCCAGGATAGTGGGCGGGAATCTCTTCCCAAACGGTCCTCACCATTAGCCCAACGTAATTTAAGCGCGTCTCCCCCGCGACGATCTCGCCGAGCCGGCATGCCCTGTCTTGACAACATATTGTGACGAAATACGCGCCGCTCTGCGAGTAGTCGTACCCTTTTAAGCGAATGGAACGCCGGCGATGCTTGTCAGGATCGTAGGACACATAACTCCTCAGGCGTGCGCTTCCTTTGGAAAAGCCTGTGTGACCGGCTTGAACTCCAGCCGGCCGACGAGTGTATCTTCGGTGCTCATTTATGACCTCCCGATTTCGAGGGGTTTTCCGCGTCTTCTGACCAACGAGCCGGATTCTCAATGATGTACTGGCGAATTTGGTTCAGTTCCTCGTCATGGCGAATGATGCGTTCGTAGTAGTTGCGTTGCCACAGCCGGCCGGGGAATGGTGGCCAACCACATTGTTGGACGCCGGCGCGGTATCTGGCGGTCGTCAACGATTTGAATCGGTGCACAACATCCCATAACGCCATCTTCGTAGGGGCAACCCCCTGTGGTTGCCCCGATGGTCGCCCCGGTTCGACATGGGCGTCAGGGTCGGCACGGGGGCCGACCCCTACGGTGGTGGATTGTTGGTTTGCCATTTTCGTAGGGGCAACCCCCTGTGGTCGCCCCGGTTCGACATGGGCGTCAGGGTCGGCGCGGGGGCCGACCCCTACGGCGTCCGATTGTCGGTTTGTTAACAAGATGATGCCATGGATGTGATTCGGCATAACGACGAAATCATCCACCGCAACACCGGCATAGTATGCGGGTATTTCTTTCCAAACGCCCTTCACCATCAGCCCAACTTCGTTTAAGCGCATTTCTCCTGTAACATTCTCGCCGAATCGCGATTCCCTTCCCTGGCAGCATATCGTGACAAAATACGCGCCGCTCTGCGAGTAGTCGTACCCTTGCAAGCGGATGGAACGCCGGTGATGCTTGTCGGGGTCGTAAGACACCTAACTCCTCAGGCGTGCGCTTCCTTTCGGAATGCTTCACGGACCGGCTTGAATTCCAGCCGGCCGACAACGCCATCACCGGGGACGTTCATCGTTTAGGCCGGCCTCACGCTTCTACGTACTCAAGGACGCTGGTTGGCGGCGGAATGGGGAGTCCATCCTGACTTAGGCCCTCTAAATGAAACTTGATAGCCTTTTGGATTTCCCGCGTCGCTTCTTCGGCGGTCTGTCCGGTGGCTACGCAACCTGGTAGATCAGGGACATAGGCCAATAGTTACCTTCGGCCTTCTCAATGACAACGGCATAACTCATCACTGTTCCCCTTTGAGTCGCGCTCGCTTCAGTACATTATCCAAGGTGCCCGGCGCTAAATCGTCAGACGACTTTATCATCTCAACTCTGGCTATTCGCCACCAGCAGGTGATCGTGGTGGTGCCAGTGGTCGTAGAACCGGCGGAAGTTGCGATGGCTCAGCTTCTCGCGTTCGACTTCGGAAAGATCGGTCCACCAACGGTGCTCGTGGCGGATTATCGGCAAGGTTGGATCGGCGTAGGCTTTCAGTCCCAGATCACGCACCTGGAAACTGAACTGGAGGTCGAGGTTGCGGTAGAAGCGGAATTTCTCATCCAACAAGCCGGTCTTCCTCAGTAGGTCGCGCCGCAAGGTAATCCAGTAAAGCTCCACTGCGTCAACCTCGGCCGGCGACTGCGAATCAATTTCGTGGAAGTGTTGGAGGTCGGTCGTCTTTACGCCCCAGGGGCCAACTAGACCCACCTGGTCGGACTGGAAGGAACGTTCTAGCTGCGACCACGGCTCGCCGATGATCTCAACCGACGTATCAGCTAGTACCACATATCTGCCTAAAGCCACCTTTAACGTGATGTTGCGCGCCTCAGCCTCGCCCAACTGGTGGTCGGCTTTGATAACTGTCAGCCGGCCCTCTTCCGCCGCCTTCTGCTGCAACCATTGTCCAGTGCCTTCGTTGGTCCCATTGTCAACGATGACCAGTTGGATCGTGCGGTTGCCCGCATTATCCAACACACTATTTACAAAGCGTTGTACATCGCTCAAGTAGCCACGCGCCACCGTTGTGACGCTGAAGTCATACTGGGCCGGCTCCTCCAACTTCGACTTCACATCCTTAGACGAGGAGATGGCGTCGTGGAGCCGGTCCAGCTGCCAGAACAGCGAGGCCGGAATGTGCTCACTCCCATCCTTACCGTCTCGAAAGCGGAATCCTAGGCGCTCGATCTGTTCACGCACTCGATCAGCGGTGCCATAATCGCCGGCCCGGCGCGCTGCTTCACGCCTGGCTACCAATTCAGCCGGCGGCCGCTGCTCGGCCAGATTAGCCAGCGACTCGGCTAGTCGCAAGCGAAGTATCTTATCGGCTTCCAGGAAAACGGCCAGCTTGGTGGCCGGCGCTGTATATGAGTGGAGCAAGTCCCAAAGGGTTGCAACCGCCTTTGGCAAGGCCATATCATCAGTCGCCGCGTCAAAAAACCGGCTCAGCCAGCCGGCTGTCTCCGATTCATCCGGCTCACCCCCGGCCCGCCTCCACTGCCACATGCTTCGGCGAATGCGGACTAATGCCTTTTGCGCCGCTCTCAGCGAGCTAAAGGTAAAGTTCAGCCGAGCGCGATAGTGGGTGGTCAGGCAAAGATAACGAAACGCCATCGGCTCAAAGCCCTGCGCCATAATATCTGACAGCAAATAGCTATTGCCGGTTGACTTCGCCATCTTCAACCCATCGGCCAGCAAGTGTTGACCATGGGCCCAGTAGCGGACAAACTGCTGGCCGGTCGCCGCCTCGCTTTGGGCCAACTCGTCCTCATGATGCGGAAAGATGTTGTCAACGCCGCCGGTGTGCAGATCCAGCTGCTCGCCGAGATACTTCATTGACATCGCTGAACATTCGATGTGCCAGCCGGGAAATCCGTCCCCCCAAGGGCTGGGCCACTTTACCATCCGGCCCGGCTCGGCCAGCTTCCAGAGGGCAAAGTCGGTCTGGTTTCGCTTCTGCGGATCAGGCTCCACCCGAACGCCCTCCAAAAGTGACGCCAACAAATTGGCCGACAACTTACCGTAACCGACATAGCGAGTCACATCGAAATAGACGTTCCCATGGACCTCGTAGGCGACGCCGTTTTCGATCAGCTTCTTGGTCAGCTCGATCATCTCCGACACATGCTCGGTCGCCTTCGGGTATACCGAGGCCGGCTGGATGTTGATTGCCGCCTCGTCACGATGGAACGCCTCGGTGTAAAACTCGGCGATCTGGGCCGGCGTCTTGCCCTCGGCCAGGGCAGCCGCAATCATTTTGTCCTCGCCTCGGTCCAGCATCTCCTGCCGCATGTGGCCAACGTCGGTGATGTTTTTGACGTGGACTACCCGGTAGCTCAGGTGTTCGAGGATGGAGCGCAACCAGTCGGCCATCAAATAAGAGCGCAGGTTGCCCAGGTGGACGTAGCGATAGACCGTTGGCCCGCAAGTGTACATGCGGACAACGCCCGCTTCGCGCGAGTGAAATTCTTCCTTCTGGCGATTGGCAGTGTTAAAAATAGCTAGCACCT
>JBCLEL010000035.1:0-13555 GCA_038913435.1 Chloroflexota bacterium | reverse complement strand
GATGTCTTCTAGCCACCGCGCGATATGGCTGCCTAAGGCCTTCAACCTGGACACGAGGCGGGTGGTCGCTGCCACTGCGACAGTGATCGCCGCCGCGAGTCTAGTCGGCAACCTCGCCATCAACGCCCTAGGGGGTGGGGTTGACGATGCATTCATTACCTATACCTTAGCCCGAAACCTGGCCGAGGGGCATGGCATCGTATGGTACGAGGGCGGGCCACGGGTCTTCGGCTCCACCACCATCATGTATACGTTGCTTCTAGCCGGCGTCCACCTTGCGGGAGGCTACATACCGACCGTAAGTGTGATGATCGGCGCCGTGGCCTGGTCGCTGGTCAACGTCCTGTTGTTCCTGCTCGTACACCACCATTTTGGGTTGGTTCCGGCGGCCAGCGCGGCGCTACTGGCGGCTGCGTCCACCGTTCCCGCCTGGACATCCCGGGGAATGGAGACGGGGCTATTTACGTTGCTCATTCTCCTGGCGGTGTACCTGTATGCGAAGGATCGCCTGACATTGGCGTGGGTGGTGGCGGCCGTCGCAGCCCTGACCCGGCCTGAAGGAATTCTTCTTCTGCCCTTACTCGCCGTCCACTTTGTCATGACGGACCGGCGCCCCTACCCTGACCGCTTCAAGACGTTGGTCCTGTCGGCCCTGCCTGGGATGGTCATCATGTCATCAGGCGCGACGGCCTTGTGGCTGTACTTCGGCTCTCCGATTCCCAACCCTATGGTGGCCAAGACCATGTTTGACGAGATAGTTTTCGGGCGCTTCAATCTCAGCTATTACCGGGGTCTGCTCTTTACACGCATCGGATGGTATGATGCTGAGCTCTTTCTGGCGTTTGTGGCGCTTGCCGGCGCTGGCGCGCTGCAGGTTCTACTTAGAATTCGTGACCGTGCAAGCGTTTTTTATATTTGGGCTGGTGGGTATGTTGCCATCTTCTTGGTGGGAGGGGGTCCACACATGCCGTGGTACTACTCGCCATCGCTGCCCGCGATCTACGGGCTCTTTGCCCTTGGCGTCTGGGGTTTCTGGCTGGTTGCCCGGCGAACGGCTGGTGATCTCCCAAGAAGTATAGCGCCGGTAGCGACGGTACCCGCACTGCTTGCTTGGGCGCTCTTAATATTGCACATTGCGGCCTCTGTCCACGGAACCCGTCTGGCATTCCAGGATAACCCATTCGGTCGAAACTCCTGGGAGAAGGACGACCGACGTGCCCTAGGGCAGGTCATACTCAAAGACATGGAGCAGAGAGGCCTCACCAGGGTGAATGTCTGGGCAATCGAAGTGGGGCATCTCGGCTGGATGATTCCGGGCGCTGTCCATGACGCGCTTGGATTGGTGTCGCCGGATGTGGTGCGTTATGGCGGGGAAAAGGACCCGTCCTACATCCTGCGGACCTACAGCCCGGACTATGCCGTCCTCTGGGACGCGACCGGCTACCGGCCCACCGGTCCGGCTCTACAATCGCTCGAATTTGTGGGGAAATACGAGCCGCTGGCTTCAATACCGCTGTCTGGTGGGCTGAACTACGTCGTCTATCGAAAGAATGGTAGCGCCATAGTCCCCCGTTGGGAGTTGGACGTGAGCACGCCGCCGTCAACTATTAACGAAATGGCGTCGTATGAGGTCGGCCCTGAGGGGTTGCGGGTGAAGTCGACCGGCGACGACCCGCAACTGGTATATCAAGGAGTGGACATACCGGCCATTGACCAGGGTATCCTTTGTGTGTGGGCGACCACCGACACCCCCGGCGTCTTCCACGGCTACTTCGACTTTGGGGCGAGCTACCATGCGGAGAATATATACCTCCTTCCCATGCGCGGTCCAGGAACGCACGAGATGTGTACGTTGCTCCACAACATCGCGCCCATTCGTGGGCTCCGGATCGACCCGCTGGACAGGCCGGGCATCGTCACCATTCACCGCATGACGATCTCAGAAAAACTACAGAACTGAACGGAGATAAAGAAGTCATCGCTTATATTCTGATAATCACTACTCAGGAGAACCTTTAGTGGATTTACGGGAACCTCAGGCTCCCGCCGCATCACCGTTACTTCGGCCGCCGGCCGCATGCACGATCATCGCTCGCAACTATCTATCTCAGGCCAGAATCCTGGTCGAGTCCTACCTTCGTCATGAACCCAGCGGCCACTTCTACCTGCTGGTCGTGGACCGGCTGCCGGAGGGGGTGAACGCCGGTGTAGATGTACGGGTCATCGAACCTGAAGAGTTGGAGCTTCCCTACGCCGAGATGTCCTTTAAGTACGATGTCACCGAACTGTGCACGGCGGTGAAGCCGACTCTCCTTTCCCTGCTTTTGAATCGTTACCAGGAAGAAGCGGTCATCTACTTTGACCCCGACATCCTCATAACGAGGCCCCTGGACGAACTGAAAGAGGCGTTGACGCAGGGGGATATTGTCCTCATCCCGCACATCCTGGAACCAATCCCGATGGATGGGCGTAAGCCTAGCGAGCAAGACATCCTGCTCTCCGGCGCCTACAACCTGGGATTCATCGCGCTTCGGAAGTCAGCCGAGACGGAGAAATTCCTGAACTGGTGGGGGCAGCGCCTCCTTGATGGCTGCCGGGTTGATCCGGCTAACGGAATGTTCGTTGACCAGAAGTGGGTTGATTTCATTCCTGGATTCTTCTCCTCAACCGTCATTCTCCGGGATGAGACTTACGATGTCGCCTATTGGAATCTTCACTCCCGGCGACTCGAAAGATCAGGAGAACAGTTCTTGGTGAACGGCCGGCCGCTGGCGTTCTTTCACTTTAGCGGGTTTGATCTGGCCAAGCCTCATCTCCTTTCCAGGCACCAGAACCGCATCAACGTAACGAGAGGAACGGCGCTTGAGGGGATCCTTAAAATGTACGCGGAATTGAATAAAAGAAGAGGGTATGCGATTAGCAGCAAGTGGAAGTACGGCTACGACAAGTTTGATAATGGCGTAGCTATCATCCCTTTGCTGCGCCGGATATACTTGGAGCTTGATGAGCGGACACGCAAGCGATTTGGCAACCCGTTCAATGCGAATGGTCAAAATTCATTCCTCAACTGGGCAACCAAGTCCCAGCAGGCGCAGGCAAATCTCAGTCCATTTTTGCTACGACTCCACCAGGAACGATCTGACTTGGCCGCCGCCTTCCCGGACGTAGGTGGCAAGGACCGAGGCGCCTTCCTAAGCTGGGCTGGCGCCTCGGTAGCCAGGGAAGCGGGGTACGAGCCGGATCTCGCGCTGGGCGGCGACAACGCCAGCGCCAATAGGAGTAATAATCGCGCTATGAGGGTAGCTAGCAGCTTGGAGCCTATGGCTGTTGACTCCGGCGGCCACCCAATTGGTGGAATTAACGTCGTAGGCTATTTACGAGACGAGAGCGGGACCGGCGAAGCCGCCCGGCGCTACGTTAGCGCGCTCCGCTCGCTCAACATCCCAATCGCTCTCATGAACCTATCCGACCTGTCAGTAGTCCGTTCGGATGACAGCACTCTGACGGATTTCAATACAGACCATCCTTATGAGGTTAATCTCTTCTGTGTCAATGCCGACCAGCATTTCGTGTTGCTGTCGCACGTCGGAGAGGAGTTTTTTCAGGATCGGTACAACATCGGCGTCTGGCATTGGGAGTTGCCAGGCTTTCCCAAAGAGTGGCATGACCGCTTCCCACATTACGACGAAGTCTGGGTCGCAAGCTCCTTCATTGCCGACACGCTGACGCCGGTATCGCCAATACCGGTTGTTCGTGTACCGCTCGTTCTTGCCGGCAAGCCGCCCGGCTCAGGTGAGAACGGACGCCGCCGGCTAGGAGTAGCTCCTGACGAATTCGTTTTCCTCTTCATCTTTGACTTCAACAGCTACTTCGAGCGCAAGAACCCGCTCGCGTTGATTGACGCCTTCAAACTGGCCTTCAAGTCGTCGGATTCCGTTCGCCTGGTGATAAAGTGCGTGAAAGAGGACCTCGACCCGAATGCCTTTGCAACGTTGAAGGCCCGCGCTCAAGATCTACCAGTTTCTATCTACGCCGGGTACTGGACATCAGAAGAGATGCGTGACCTGATGGCTGCCTGCGACGCTTACGTTTCGTTGCATCACTCGGAGGGTCTTGGACTCACCCTTGCCGACGCGATGGCTCTCGGCAAGCCAGTGATTGCTACTGGTTGGTCTGGCAACATGGACTTTATGAACGCCGCTAACAGCTTTCCGGTGAGGTATGAACTGGTCCAAATAAAGGAAGACGTTGGGCCGTACCGGGCAGGAGAGGTCTGGGCGGAGCCTTCAGTCGAGCACGCGGCGGAGCTAATGCGACTTGTCGTAGAGAATCGCGACGAAGCCCACCTTCGTGGTCAGGCGGCCAAGCGGGATATAGAGACGAACTATTCAGCCGAGAAGGTGGCGGAGTACATCCGGCAACGCCTTGCAGTGATCGCTAATCGCGGCCTGACAAGACGCGCTAGCGAACCGTCCGGCTATGCTAGTCCTGCCGTTGAAACAAGTGAGACGGGAAATGAAGGTCTTATGGGTCGCTTGCGAGCGCCGTTCATACCGCCAATGGACCTCGATAGCAGTCTGTACGGCTGGCCGGGCCGGCTGGTAAAGCGAGCCATATCTTTTCTATTGGGCTATCATACCTGGTATCAGCAACAGGTAAATTCGATCTTTTCAAACTTCATGCGGCAACTGGCGGCTGACCAGCACGAGCTAGCCAACGAGCTAGCCGGACGATTCGACCAGCTTGAAACTCGACTAGAGCAGGTGACAACTGGCCAAAGTGAACTAGCCGAACGACTAGAGCAGGTGAAAAAGGATGTCGCCAACATCGGCTATCGCTTTGCCGTCCGGCCATACATGGCGAGCGATGTCTTCGGCGCCGCCGGCGATCTCAGCAAGCCGATGGGCTATGCGCTCGATGCTGCCGATATGGGCGCAGCTTCAGCGACCAGACCACACTTCTCCGACCTGTTCCGGGGGTCTGAAGTCTTTATCGCCGAGCGTCAACGCGCTTACCTCCCCTTTTTCAATAGAAGGAAGAACGTCATTGATCTTGGTTGTGGGAGGGGTGAATTCCTGCGCTTGCTCAGGGAGGAGGGGATACAGGCCGTGGGCATAGATCTCGATTCTGCGATGGTGCAACGTTGCGCCGCCCAGGGTCTCCAGGTCGTGGAAGCCGATGCGCTAGAATATCTCCGCAATTTGCCAGAGGGATCCTTGGATGCCATTTTCTGCGCCCAGTTCATTGAGCACTTGGATGCCAAGCAGTTAGACGAGTTATTGACTCTTGTCCAGAGCCGGTTGCGAAAAGGTGGCATTTTCATCGCCGAGACGGTGAACCCCGAAAGTTATGAAGCGCAGAAGGCGTTTTACGTGGATCTGTCCCATCAGCGACCGATCTTTCCACAAGTGTTGCTCTACTTATGCCGGGAAGCCGGCTTCCCCACTGCTCGCATCTTCTATCCGCTTGGTGGCGGATTCACCCAGCAGAGCTACCAGACGACCGGCGAGTACGCCGTTGTTGCGGTGGCGTAGATTTGTGGATGCTGGTGGCGCTATAGGAGGTGATCCTCTGACTCTCTCATCCGAGGTTGCGCGCGATTTCTTACAAAGCGCAAAGTTCGTGTGGTATCAACGATTTCCGTTGACCAGAGACGTATACACGCCGGGAGAACACGATATTAGTTGGGCCCTCCAATGGTGCGGTATTCCGAACGACCTTAAAGGAATGACAGTTCTTGATATTGGCACGTCGAATGGTGGAGTCGCCTTCGAGATGGAGCGGCGTGGCGCCGCCCGGGTTGTGGCTACCGATATATTGCCGCCGAGCCACTTTGGGTTTGACCAGTTGAAGGAATTACTGGGATCGAAGGTGGAGTTTATTCAGGCTAGCATTTATGAACTGCCCGAAGTCATCAACGAACAGTTTGACATCGTATTCTTTCTGGGTGTCTTGTACCATCTGCGCCATCCACTGCTCGCCCTAGACCAGCTTCGATCTGTCACACGAGGCTGCGCGTTTATCGAGTCGGAAGTCGCTGATGGCGACCTTAGACCGTCCGCTCACATATCTAACCTGTCTGTTACACGATTCTTTCGGACAGACGATATGGCCGGTGACTCCAGCAATTGGTTTGCCCCAAACATTAAATGCTTGCTTGAATGGTGCTGGTCGTGCGGCCTTCGACCTACGCTGCTCAAGGCTTGGCCAAACGACGCGCCAAAGCGTTGCCTGGTCAAGGCGGAAAGGGTCGAAGGCGAGCCTGAATATCGCCTCATCTCCTATGAGCGTCCCATTCACGTGAAAGTTGACTAGGGAAATTCACGCTTTGGCTTTGTTCCAAACAGCTCCTCAGCATCCGCAAGTCTCCTCGAAGCTTCCCACGGCCGAGCTTTCAGAGCAGCCGAATAAACTGTCCGATGAGCTTGGTCAACCTTCATCTGTCTATGAAGACCGCTTAAACCTACAAGAATTTTGTTTCCTAGCTGCGTTAAGCCTTCTCATCCTCGTGAGCTGGGTTGGGGCCACCCTGGCCGAACTTGGATTGTTTGGGTTTTGGCGGGTATCAATCTGCGTCGTGGTGATAGCGTCAGCCGGGGCGATCCTATTTCGGAGAAGGATCAGGCGATTTCTCCCACGGGTTAACCGCCGGCTCGAATGGCGCGAGTGGATTCCAATTGGCGGTTTGCTGTTGCTGGCCGCCGTCATCCTTTTTCCCGGCTTTGAGTACCTTGATGGCGGACGAGACCCCGGCGTCTATATCAACACCGGAATTATCCTCGCCAGGACCCGCGGACTTCTGCTGGAAGACATAGTAGCCCAAGCTGTTTTGCCGGAAGCTACGCCGCTTCTATTTCCCAAATTCATACCTGGATACCTGAGCAAAGAGATTTACCAGCGGTTTCTTGGCTTTCAGTTTGCCAACGGGCTTGAGAACCCGATCAGTCCGCAGTTTATGCCCGTATTCCCGGCCTGGCTTGCGCTAGCTTATTCAGCCGGAGGTCTGGCGGGTTTATGGGTGGTTACCCCAGCTTTTGGTGTGGCGGCGGTAATCGCCGTCTATCTGGCCGGGCGGATGTTGCTAGGGCCTTCCGCTGGTTTAATCGCTGGCCTGCTGTTGGCGCTGAATCCGGCCCACATCTATTTTTCACGCTATCCGTCCAGCGAGATTCCGGCGATGCTGCTGCTTTTCGCCGGCCTGGCCGCTTTCTACCTGTTCCAACGCACGCAGCGATGGTGGATTGGCATCATCGCCGGCGCTGCCGTTGGGCTGCTGCCGTTGCTCAAGTTCGATCTCTTCGTTGCGCTTGGGGTAGTTGGCTTTTACTCGCTTTGGGAGCTGTGGAATGGCCGTTTAGGTAGAGCGTTGCCGTTTCTAGTCCCGCAGGCATTGCTCGGTCTGCAAGCCACCTTACATATCTATCTGCTGTCACCGGCCTACTTCCAGCTATTTGAGGAGAATTATGGTCTCACCCGCTCGGCTATCTACCTGTTGGCCGCGCTGTCAGTATTGACGCTGGCGGTGTTGTTGGTCCGCCGGCGGTGGCGCGAAAGCCGGCCTAGCGGCGACCGCTACAACTTTCCGTTGGCGCTGGTCACTACAACCATCATAGCTGCGCTTGGTCTCTACGCTCTCTTCATCCGACCCGTCGGCCCGCAGATTCCGCCGGATGACCTGGTGCCCGGCTTTCAGTACGACAGTTGGAATCTGGTCCGTTTGAGCTGGTTCGTTGGTTGGCCGCTCGTAGCATTAGCAGTGGTAGGGTGGTATCTGGCGGTACGACGCCGATTGACACCCGCCACTGGGCTGTTCCTCGCCATTGCTCTAGTTTCCTCGGTACTCTTTCTGGATCAAGCGCGCATCCATCCGTTGTTGATGTATTCCATGCGCCGGTATCTGCCGGTCGTAGTCCCCTCGATACTGCTGCTGGCGTCACTCGCGCTGGTGCAACTCTGGCAAAGCCAACGATGGCGTTGGCCGGGCCGCGCTCTGGTGGCGGGAGCGCTGCTGATCGCCGGCCTCAACCTACTTCCCACCAGCTTCCTATACTGGCAGAGCCAGGAGCACGCCGGCTTCCCTGCTCAGGTCGAAGCGTTCAGAGTGGAGCTCACCGCAAGTGACATCCTGCTATTCACTGAGGAATGGAACCAGTCGTATTTCGGTACGCCGCTGTGGAGTCAATACGGGTACCATCCCTTCGCGCTGCAAGGTGCAAACATGGCCGGCCTGGAGCGGCAGATCGAACGTTGGAGGTCGGAGGGCCGGCAAGTCCTGGTCATCACCGCCAGGTCTGTGTATCAAGCCGGCCTGGCCGGCTGGGAACTGCGCCGGCTATCGGCCAAGACTTACGAGTGGCCGGAGTTGGAGACCACGTTCGACCGAGCGCCATCAAAGATAAAAACACTGAGGACAACACTGACTATTTATGAGGTCGTCAAGAGCTAGACCAGGCTGATCGGCAGCGTCCGCACCGACTGCGTCTTGAGATCGGCCACTCGTATCTGATGGTTGTTGGTATCAGCGATAAAAAGCAGGTCGCCGGCCGCGCTCAGCCCACCCGGCTCGTAGAATCGAGCGGCGTTGCTGACCCCATCAACCAAGCCGGGTTGACCGTCGCCTAGATAGGTCAGGCAGCCCCGGTTGCGCGGGAAGACCCGCTTTATCTTGTGGTTGTAGCTATCGGCGATGAAGAGTTCATCTCCACCTACAGTTATGGCTAGCGGATGCTGCAACCTCACCTGGTCACCGACTCCATCCTCGTCGCCGAAGACAAATAGGTCCTGACCAACAATCGTTCGGACCTCCGGCCGGCCTTGTAGGTTTGCCATCCTGACCGAGCTAGTCTCGCTGTCAACCCAGTAGAGGCGGTCTCCGCTGACGGCCAGGCCGCTCGGTTGGGCCAGCCAGGCCGAGTCGCCGGGCCCGTCCTCAATGCCTTCCCGTCCAGCGCCTAAGAAGGGGCGAATCTCGCCGCTCTGCAAGTCCATCACCCAGATTTGATGAAAGCCGGCCATTGCAATGAACAATAGCTGGTCTAAAAGCGCCAGGTCCCAAGGGGAGTTCAATGCGACGCCGGACGCCTCGCCGCCATCGTGAGAGCGCAAGCTCTGATTGCCGAGGCCGGCTATCGTTGTGACCACGCCGGCGCCCAGGTCAATCTCACGGATCGCGTGATTTTCCGTATCGGCGACGTACAGCTTCTCACCATTCAACGCCAGCCCTTGCGGATTGCGGAAGGTGGCTCGATCAGCCGGGCCATCCTCCATCCCCGGCTGGCCGGCGCCAAAGACGCGTCGCGCCTTTCCATCAAAGTCAGCCTCAAGGACTCGATGGTTGCTGGTGTCGGATATGAACAGGCGCTGCCTGGCAGGGTCGGCTAACACCTTGCCCGGATAGTTTAACGCGCTGGCTGGTCGGGCCGGCTTCACATACTGGTATGGCAACGGCTCGCGCTTCAACAAGCCGGCCGAGTCGTACTCACCGATTAGTTGTTGCAGCGCCCGATCAAGCGCGGCCAGCTCGAACTCCCCCTCGTGACGGGCCAGGATTTTTCCCTGCGGGTCAACGAATATCAGCGTCGGCCACGCTCGGACGGCGTAAGAGTTCCAGACCTGAAAATCGGCGTCGTTCAGTACCGGATGGGCGACCTCGTAGCGTTGGACTGCTTGACGGACGTTTTCAGTGCCTTTTTCAGTCGGAAACTTGGCCGTGTGGACGCCGATGACGCTTAGCTCCGCCCTGTACTTTTCTTCCAGCTTCCGCAACTGCGGAAGAATGTGCATGCAGTTGATTCAACAGAAGGTCCAGAAGTCGAGGATGACGATCCGGCCAGCCAACTCTTTTATGGAGATAGGGCGGTCGGTGTTGATCCAGTCCAGATTTGGCGGGAAATCCGGCGCGTTCACCCGATCCAGATAAGGCTGCGGCGTGGACATCAGCTACTCCTGACCTGCGACCCTTCCGCCGTGCGGGATGACCGGGTTCTCATGCTTTTCCAAATGAGCATTTGTGAGCCACAACTTAACCGCAACCTCTACGACACATCCGTCCTGATTCGCAAAAAAGTCATGCCTTTCTCAGATCGCAACCATTCTCGTGCCATACCGAGATTCTTGTCACTCTTGAAAAACCAGGTGTGGTAATACCTCTGAACTTGGGTTCTGAAGTGCTCAATCGCGTCTTTGAGACTTTCCTTAATCTGCTCATATAATGCATCGAGTTGAAGATCAGAATTTTGGGTTCGTCCCGCCAAGGATAACTTCTCCTCCGTCGAACTCAATGGGATCTTCGCATCTTCGAGATAGTCTCGTAAGAGATCTAACACGAACATGTCGCTGTAAATCAAAAAATCGTACTTAGCAAGTTCAGCATAACGCTTGTTATCTTCCCGTTCTGCGGATGCAAGTTGCTGGTAGTAAAACTTTCGCTTCGAGGCAACGTAGCCTAACAGGAAGTACGACACAATAAGGTCTTCCGCTTTGGTGTGTTTCCCGAAAACCTTGGAGTACAAGGGGTTCGTTTTGTCAAAGAGTCGCGATTTTTCGCGCTTCGCGTCACCCGAATGGCCAAGCCAAAATGCCACGTATGCTTGCGCAGCCATTTCGTTATCAACTATTTTGCGCCGGTAATCTGGACCGAACGCCTTAGCCTTTTGCTCGTTCGTAGGGTAAAGTGTTTTGAACTCACCGCGCTTTCGCTCATAAAAATAGCCCTCGACTCTCATATCATATTGCAGCCTCGTTTGTTCTGGCTCGTTTGAACTGAGGTCCCTGAGTCGGATAGGGTTCTGGCTATTCGTGTATTGAGTGATACTCTCTACCAACTTGTTGTCATTTGTCGCAATTATCTTCGCCAGTACGTGCACATTTTGCTTAATCTTGCCGCTCTTGAATGCTTCGGCGAGTGCCACAGTGGTTTGCGTGCCGTTGATGATTTGAGGAGATTGAATGGCGATGACCTTCCCGTTCGGTGGAACGTTGAAGTCCTTGCATACAATGGTAAGGCCGTTGTTGTAGTACCAAAAGTACTCGCTCTTGTCCTCGTCTGAGGCTGTTTCCTCAATCCCTCGATTAATAGAACGGGCAGTCGCACCTAAGCCGTAGCGCACATTCCGTTGAAGGACCGCTACCCCATGGTCAAGATACAGTTTTGCGATGTCTCTGCCCGAAACAACTGCCACCACGGACTTGATTGGTTTCTCCCAGCGCAAAGGCGCTACTTGGACTGAGAGAGTGACCTTGCTGGGCGGCGGCGTCGTATCGTACCGAGATAGTTCGAACAGTTCATTGATCTTCTCTACGTCGAAATGACGCACTTCAATGTCTGGAAAGTCCTTTTGGAATTGTGTTTGACTTGACCAGTCCTTCGGTTCTTTCTTCGTGTAAAAGAAATCCACAGTGACTTTGTATTCTCCGGTATTCAGCAACTCGTGGTACTCAATGCACAGTTGCTCCAACTTAGGGTTAACCACCTCGCGATAATCGCCACCGTTAATTAGCCGTATACCAGAAAAAGTCGTCTCCAACTCACTTGCCGGCAAGTTCTTGTTCATATTGTCCGGTTGGTCAACGTGAGTTGTCTGTACGATATGAATCTCAGATACCTCGCTGTCCACGAACATTGCGTCGATACCACAGTCGTGGTACCCGTCACATACTCGCTCAATGCAGTCGTCCTCGTCCTGCTGCTGGTAGTAATTCATTCCCAACCAGTATGCAAAAGCCGCTCCCTTGAGTCGGAAGTTCTTCGGAATGATCTCTTTTGATGCTCTCAAGCGTCCTACTAAAAGGTTTGTAGAAAGAGAGGTTCTGGTCTTGAGCCATCGTTTGCCCTCCACGCATTATCTTGAGTGACGATAATTATCAGACGGCGCCCCTCAGGTTAGCGGGTGCTATCCTGCAAGGTTTCCAACAGCAGGTTCAGGCCGGCCCAAGCGAACGCCAGCTTATTCCGGCGGCGTCCACCGTCGTTGAATGCCGTTTCACGGGCCGCCTCTGTCGCGCCGACCACGGCAACGGCGACCAGCCCGACCGGCTTGGCTGAGCGCCGGGCGGTCTGCGGGCCGGCGATGCCGGTCTCGCTGACTACCCAGTCAGCGCCTAGTTTCTCACGTCCGGCTCGCGCCAGCGCCAGCGCCGAAGCCTGGCTCACACCCTCGGATGCGCTTAGGTCGAGCAGATCTTGCTTGAGCCGATTCGAGTAGGGCACCACTGCGCCAACGTACCATTGCGAGGCGCCGGCGATATCGGTCAGAAAGCTGCTCAGCAGCCCGCCGGCGCTGGTTTCCACCACCGCCAGAGTCTCGCCACGAGTAGTCAATAAGTCGGCGATCTGTCGCGCCAGCGAGCGGCAGGTTTCAGCCGATACGGACTGCTTATTGCTCAAGGCGCCCGGCTCAAGAATTTTGCTTCAATTGGCCGCCGGCTTGCAGGACGTTGAGGTCAGCCTCGAATTCTTCGATTGATCGCTGGAGACGCTCCATGTGCTGTTGAACGGTGGTGCGCTCGGCCTGCAAGCGGTCGTACATGTCCCAACACACCGTGAGAGCGGTGCGAAGGGTGGTAATAATCTGGCGAAGGTCTCGCTCATCGGAGTTCACCGCCGAAAATAGGCGGTTGCCCATCTCGTGTAGCCGCAAGGCAACCTCACCCGGCGTCGTTAATAGGCCGGTGTTTTGGTCTTGCACGGCGCTACTCTCCAACTGTTGGACCGCGTTTAGCAGTAGCTGGACTAAGCTGGTCAACATCTGCCGGTCTTCGGCAGACACCTTTTCCCAGTTTGTCGGCGGCAATCGGTAGTAGGACGAATCGAGGCTAGGCCGTTCGCTCGTTTTGGCGCCTCCCCTCTAGCCTATAAGAGCGCAATAGCTGAGTCGAGCTAGATTGTAACAGCCTTTGCGGGCTAATCATAGGTCTTTCAGACTTCGGATGCAGGTAACATACCTGCTGTTCTGCGTTCTTACTTATCCTTCATTTTTGCTCTTGACCGAGACGCCCAGATTTTCTTGACTTTAATGGCCAACTAAGTTAATATTACTCCAAACAACGGGGAAAGGAGATCTATCATGCCAGTCCTGTCTGAGTTGATCGCCGCCAACGATAGGTATGCCGCCACCTTTACGAAAGGGGATCTACCTATGCCACCTGGCCGGCAAGTTGCCATCCTTACCTGCATGGATGCTCGTCTCGACCCGGCCAAGTTCCTTGGCCTTGCGGAGGGCGACGCCCACGTCATCCGCAACGCCGGTGGCCGTGCCAGCGCCGACGCGCTCCGTTCCCTCATTATCTCCCAGCAACTGCTCGGCACTCGGGAAGTCGTGGTTATCCAGCACACCGACTGTGGCATGCTGACTTTCCACGACGATGAGCTGCGCGACCGCCTCAAGAAGCGTTTCGGTGCGGACGCGAGCCACATCGCCTTCCTGCCCTTCTCTGACCTCGCTCAGAATGTCCGGGACGATGTGGCCACGATTCGTAGCTCGCCGTTCATCCCCAAGGAAATACCGGTCACCGGGTTCATCTATGACGTGCGTACAGGCCGTCTGCAGCAGGTGGG
>JBCLEL010000034.1:0-13587 GCA_038913435.1 Chloroflexota bacterium | reverse complement strand
TTATGCACTAGCTAGCGAAAAAGCCTCAACTGCTGAAACCAGGCCGGCTGGTTCAGGCCGGCCAGCCGTACCCCGATCAACCGCAATGGCCGACGGGTCGGCGACCAATGCAAGCGCATCAGTTCAGCTACGACCTCCAAGATAGCCGCCGGATCGTTGGTTGCTTCCGGCAAAGTGCGCTCGCGGGTGACGGTGTGAAAATCAGAGAAGCGCAACTTTATGCCGATAGTGCGGGCCAAAAGTCCCTTGGCCGCCAGGGATTCCAGACACCGGACAACCTGCTGCTGCAACTGGTTCCACAGGACGTTGCGTTCGAACACATCCTCTTGAAATGTAGTCTCGGTGCTCACACTCTTGACTGACCGGTTGACGACGATTTCGCTGTCGTCCTGACCGAGCGCCTTCCGCTTCAGCTCCTCCGCATAGTGTTGGCCGACGACGGCGGCCAGATACTCAAGCGGCGCAGCAACCAGATCGCCTACCAGCTTAACGCCGACGATCTCCAGCTTCAAGGCGGTCTTTGGGCCGACGCCGGGTATTGACTTGACCGGCAATGGCGCCAGGAACTGTGCTTCGTAGCCTGGCTCAACTACCACAAATCCATCCGGCTTCTGGCTGTCGGAAGCGACCTTGCTCGCCAGCTTGCTAGTGCTCAAGCCGATTGAAGCGGTCAGGCCAGTTTGCGCACTGATCGCGCTTTTGACCGCTTGAGCCTCGCTGATTGGATCAGGACTGGCGCTGAGGTCGCAGTACCCTTCGTCAACGCTGACTTGGGCGACCGGGCGTGAATTGCCCCGGACTATCTCCTGGACTCGATGGGAATACCCAAGATAGAGGTCCATCCTCGGTCGCACGAAAATCGCCTGGGGGCATAATTGGCGGGCCTGACGAGCCGGCATGGCGCTTCGCACGCCAAATCTGCGGGCCTCGTATGAAGCGGTTGCGACGACGCCGCGGCCGCCCGGATCGCCGCCAACGACAACTGGAAGCCCGCGCAACTCCGGTCGTTCAAGTTGCTCGACCGCTGCGAAGAAGGCGTCGAGGTCAAAATGCAGAATAGCTCGTGGCCAAACATTAGCTCCCATCAGAACAATTGTACTATCTAGGTCTGGTAGGGGCGTTCAATTGCACGTCCTTTAGCTGAATTTGTTCATGCAATTGATTGCAAAGTTTCGAATGTTAGTTCTATAATAAGTATTATCGATTTTTTATGCATGCACACCGGGAAAAACCTTTTTGTCGCTTCAGGAGGCCTTGATGTCTACTTTCAATCTCCTACAGCGGAGTGCAAAAGCATTGAGCTTTGTAGCGCAGGGGCTTGTCCCCTGCAGAGGGACGGGCGGGGCACAAGGCCCCGCGCTACTGTTAATACCGCATAATATCGCAACAAGCAGTAAGGTTGAGTAATGCGCCTCAATTATTATGCTCAATGCTGTAGACGAAGCATGGATACCCTGCCTGGGCAATGACGGAAAACTACGTCGCGTAGGTATCAAAGAGGCGCTCACGCAAGCAGCCAGGATAAGGCAAATCGCGGCGAGCAACCCAATGGACCGCGTGGCGATTTTCCGGTTTCTGCTCGCGTTGCTGTACTGGTGCAAGGGGAATCCACCATCGGGAACGGATTTCCCTTCCAGCGACTCCTTCCCTGCTGACTGGTTCGCAAAGCTGGAATGGCATAAGGAGTGCTTCAATCTTCTTGGGGAGGGGCAAAGGTTCTATCAAGATCGTGAGGCACAACGACCCCGACCGATTACTGACCTAATTCAAGAGATACCAACCGGCAACAACTTTTGGCATTTCAGGCACGCGACGGACAACGTGGATGGGCTTTGTCTCGCGTGCTGTGCTATGGGGCTGCTTCGGCTGCCCCTCTTCTCTGTGAGCGGGCTGCCGGACCTGAGGTCTGGTATCAATGGCACTCCACCAGTGTATGTTATTCGCTGGGGCAAATCGCTGTTTGAGACGCTGCTGCTAAACTGGGATCAAAGTAGTAGCCTGGGTACGTCTGCATGGGTTCAGCCCAACCTTAATCTAACCCCAGGTCAAGAGGTGCCCCTCCTGACGGGTTTGACTCTTTTGTCCAGGCGGGTCTGGTTGCATAACCCAGATGGGCCGCCAGGCTCGTGCATCATGTGTGGAACGTCTGAAACGGTGCTCCTTCGAACATGCGAGTTCCAAACGGCCGGCAAGCAGGAGAACGAGCAATGGAACGATCCGCATGTTATCTATTCAGACAAGACGCCCCGTAAGGCTTTGAAAGCAGCGGACCTAACGGCGGCAGGCAAATTCAGGATGGACCGTCCGTGGCCCGACCTACTTGCTCGGATGCTGGAAACGGGCAAGTTTGTTTCTGGCGACAAGCCTACGCCGCTCCTTATCGTCGGGTTTGCCACTGACCAGGCAAAGAACATTGACGTTTGGGAGCGGATGATTATCCTGCAGTCAGTAACATCAAGCCCCCCAGCATCGGCACCCTCAATACGGCAATGGGAGCGGGAAGGTACACAGCTTGGTGCGAAACTTGCCCGCAAACTCCAGCCGCCAAGTGAGAAGCAGTTTTCCCGGAAACATCCTGAGATTCAGTCCTCAATTGCCGCGATTCGCCCCCACGTGGAAGGTAAAGTCTCTGAGGAGGTGGGTGACTTGCTCACTGGAGACGAGGCCGCGTGGGAACGTGCCGCCCACGAGTACCGCCTGATGATGCAGAGGGTTGCTGCGTCTCTTTCTCCGGGCTTCACCACTGCGGCGGTTCAACGGCGGAAGCAGATCAGCGAGGCATTACCGGACATGGCACGAAACACCGAGCCGGCCAAAAAGCTAGCTACGAGGAAGCGAGGCGCTAAATGAGCCCTACAGCCACAGAGCAATACATTGGCGTTTTGTCACAACTGAAGCCGGGGGACCTCGGGTTGCTGCGCACTCATGCCGGGCAAAGACCGGACGAATCGGTGGATGGGTTTGACCTGTTCGCAGGGTTATGGTGGCCTTTGCGGGCCAACAACCAGCGCGCACCCCGGCGTGAGGTGGCCTGGCTCATTGCAAAGCTTTACGCGTTCTGCCCGGCCCCGCAGTCGCACGGCGATACTCTTGCCCGCCAGTTGCGACAATGCCAGCCAAGCGAGGATGGAAAGCGAAAGCGATTTCAGCAGAAGTTCGATGAAATGCTGCTCTTGCCTCTGAACAGCATCGAGCCGGCGTTGCGGTGGGCCATCAGGGTGATTAGCTCCAGTGACAAACAACTCGACTGGGTAAGACTTACGGATGATCTCTCCATCTGGGAGCGGGAATCCACCCGGCTCAGGTGGGCGGAACAGTTTCTGGAAAACGACGAAGGAGATAACCATGCTCATTGAGATTCACGCCATTCAGAACCACAGCCCGGCCAATCTGAACCGGGACGACCTTGGCGCGCCCAAGACTTGCTACTTCGGGGGAGTCCTGCGGTCCCGCATCTCCAGCCAGTCCCTTAAACGAAGCATCCGCATGAGCGACGAATTCAGGGAACTGCTGGGCGGCGTTCGCACACGCCAGTTGGCGGGACAGATTGCAAAAAAAGTCACAGGTACGCCTGATGTGAAGAAGCGTGCGGCGAGGATTCTCGAAAAATGCGGCATCGCCCCAAAGGATGACGAGCGGAGCGACATGCTCGTTTACACGACCAAAGAGGCGATTGCTGAAATGGCCACACTCTTGCAGAACGGCGATAGCAAAACCGATGATCAACTGGCGAAAGAGTTCGGCGCATTGATCGCTGAACGGGTGTACGTGCCGGACATGGCGCTCAGCGGCAGAATGCTGGAGACCGGTGTGCTGAAGGATACCACCGTGGACGCCGCCTTACAGGTGGCCCACGCAATTTCCACCCACGAGGCGCGCCCAGAAGTAGACTACTATGTGGCGAAAGATGACATCCCTGGCGAGGATGCTGGAGCAGGCTACGTAGACGAGGCGATGTTCGCTTCCGCTTGCTTCTACAAGTACTTCTCGATCCACTGGGAAACGCTGGTGGCGAACCTGAAAGACAACAAGGAGCTGGCGGCACATACCGTCGGCGCGTTCATTCGCGGAGCGGCGCTGGTCAATCCTACAGGCAAGCAAAACAGCTTCGCCGCGCACAATCCGCCCGACGGCATCCTCATTGAGATCAAGAACACACCCATCAGCTACGCCAACGCCTTCGCCAAGCCGGCGACACAAGGCGAGCGCGACATTATCTCGCAAAGCATCGCCCAGTTGGGCCAATACGTCCAGGATCTGGACATCGGCTATGGCAAGCCACAACAGCGCTTCTGGTTCTCTCCCAACCTTCGCTATCCTTTGAGCATTATGGATGGCAAACAGGAAAAGCCCCTGGCAGAGAACAACGTCAAGTCGCTGGAGGAGTTGGTCCCCGCGGTGATTAAGGCCATCGGCTATGACTGGGAGGCAGTTCAAAAAGTCGTTGTGAACCAGAGGTAAGGCTATGAGCGCCAACACCCTCTTTCTCCGCCTGGAAGGCCCCATGCAATCGTGGGGAGATCAGCAATCTAAGTTTGTCATCCGGCGGACCGCCGAGGCCCCAACCAAATCAGGGGTGATCGGAATACTGTGCGCCGCGCTGGGCATTTCGCGTCCCAAGGCCGCAGAGGAGTGGCTTCCGAGGCTGGGTGACCTGCGCCTGGGAGTCCGTATTGACCAACCAGGGGTCAGGTGGTGGGATTACCACACGGTCGGTGCCGGGATGCAGGTGCGCATAGCCGAAGGGGAAGGAAAGACCAAGCCCGGCGCGATGCTAACGCGGCGCGAGTACTTGTGCGACGCCAACTTCCTCGTCGCCCTGCAAGGCGAACCGTCCCTAATTGCCGAACTGTCAGCCGCGATGCAGAATCCTCAATGGACGCTCTACCTGGGCAGAAAGTCCTGTCCTCCTTCCCGCCCGTTCCTGGAGCACCCGGCCGGAGAATTCCCCGACGTGCTTTCCGCTCTCGCGTCTATTCACTGGCGTAGGCGGTTACAAAGGGACCCTGCACCCGAGACCGTGGACTGTCTACTCGACTGGGAGCCAACACCACAAGAGCCGGAAGCGCCCGCCGAGGCGCTTATCTGGTACGACGTGCCGTTGACGTTCGAGCCGCCGGCGCATGCCCCTCGATTTGTCCTCCGTCGCCGCTTGCGGGTCGGTCTGGGCGGCGAGGTCAGCATCGCGGACAAGCCCGCCCAGAACCTAACTCCATCACCACCACGCCCCCGCGCCGACTACCGGAACAGCGAGTACCGCAAAGCTCGGGCCGCCCGCCTTACCGCCGACCACGGCCTCTGCATCTTTTGCAAGGCTCTAGCCACGACCGTCCAGCACATTACCTACAGGAGAGCGGGTGGCGATGAAACCCAAGACGACTTGCGCTCGCTTTGTCGGCTTTGCCACGACGCGGTAACCATGATCGAGTACGGCCTGGGCATGGGCCTGGACCGGATTAACCCTGAAGACCCCCGCTGGCGGGAAGAGATTATCAAAAAGCGCCAAGAGATTATCCAATTCCGCTCTCTGGAGACTCGGCGGCGGCGACTCAGCGCTGAGGAGGTAGAATAGCGATGTATCTAGCTTGCCTCTTGATCAATGTGGGAGAAAACCCTGACCGGCCGCGACCAGGCCGGCTCTGGCTCCGCAACCGCTATCGTGTTCACCAGCGCCTGTGTATGGCGTTCCCGTCGGCGTCCAGAAAGTCTGCCGATCAAGCCTTTCTCCAGCCTTTTACGCCTGATGACTTTGGGCCTCAGCCAGTACATGCCCCTCGTGGGATAGATGCCGGCTTCCTCTTCCGGATTGACCCGCAGCCTGGCGGCCGGGTCGTGATTCTGGTGCAGTCCGCAGGTAAACCCGATTGGGACTACGCCTTTCATAACGCTGACTACCTCCTGGCGGCTCCCCCCAGTACCAGGGAATTTGATGCGTTTCCTACGAAGGAAGAGCGTCTCAAGTTCCGCCTCGAAGCGAATCCCACAAAGCGCCTGCGCCAAGACTCGCGGGAGAAGGACGGCCAACTCGTCAAATTAGAGTCGGTCTGTAAGCGTGTACCTGTGGCGAACGACCAGCTCGATAAATGGCTCGAACGTCGGGCCGAGCCGGCTGGATTTCACGTTGAGCAACTTACGAGCGTGCAAGCAGGTTACGTCTACATCTCCAGGAACGGCGATAATGGGAAAAACCTACGCTCCGTACGTTACGATGGGGTTCTGAAGATCACCGACCCTCCATCTTTCCAGAAAGCTCTTGCCGCGGGCATTGGCCCGGGCAAGGCATTTGGATTTGGCCTACTCTCCGTCACGCCGCTCTGTTAGGAGGTCCAGCCATGACCCAGAATGCCCTGAAGGATCTACGCATCCTACCAAAGATTCGCGACAGCTTGAGCTATCTATACGTCGAGCATTGTCGGATAGATCAAGAGGCCAAAGCTATCGCTGTTCACGACGCGAACGGAAAGGCGCCGGTGCCTTGCGCTTCCTTGGCAGTGTTAATGTTGGGGCCAGGCACCTCTATCACACACGCTGCCGTAAATGTACTGGCTGATAACGGATGCCTGGTTGTCTGGACTGGCGAAGCTGGTATCCGTTTCTACGCTCAAGGCATGGGAGAAACCAGATCGGCCAAAAACATGCTGTTGCAAGCCAAGCTCATGGCAGACTCCGCCTCACGCCTACAAATAGTGAAGCGTATGTACCAGATGCGATTCCGGAAAGCATTACACGAATCACTTACTTTGCAGCAGGTACGCGGGATGGAGGGGGCAAGGGTCAGGGACGCGTATGCGCTGGCTAGCCTGGAGACCGGAGTGGCATGGGCTGGCAGGTCGTATCGCAGAGGTCAGTGGGACTTCGCCGATCCAGTGAACCGAGCGCTGTCTTGCGCAAATAGTTGTCTCTACGGTATATATCACGCTGCCATAGTCTCCGCTGGGTTTTCACCTGCTCTCGGATTCATTCACACCGGGAAAATGCTTTCCTTTGTCTATGACATCGCCGACCTGTATAAAATCGAGATTACCGTCCCCGTGGCTTTCAAAGAGGTTGCGAATGGTCTCTCTGGTCTAGAGAGTAGAGTCAGGCACTCCTGCCGGGATGCCTTTTATATGGGTCAACTCTTGAAAAGGATCATACCAGACATCCAATTCGCACTTGGTATCAGACATCAACGGGATACATTGGCGGGATCCGAGTTTGACACCGATGAGGATATGCCAGGTGGATGGTGGGATCCGATACTGAGTGAAGTGCCAGGCGGGGAAAATGCCGCCGAAGAAAAAGAAGGGGCGAGTGAAAATGGTAGTGATGATCCTTGAAAGGGCGCCGACTAGTTTACGTGGCGAACTAACCCGCTGGATGGTCGAGCCGCATACCGGCGTATTTGTCGCCGAACTGTCGGCCATGGTACGGGATAAACTATGGGAGCGGGTGTGTGATAAAGCGAAAGGCGGCGCATGCATATTGATATACAGTAGCGACAAAGAGCAAGGATATGTGATGCGAATGTGGGGTCAAGCAGCGCGAACGATTGTAGACTTCGACGGTCTTTCGCTGATACAAGTGCCGTAAAATCAACGAAAATGGAAGTGTTGTCCCCACGCATGTGGGGGTGAACCATCGTGCCAGAATGTCCATTGCGTCCAGGAGTCCGTTGTCCCCACGCATGTGGGGGTGAACCGCCGTATGTGCAAACTTGGAGGAAAGAAACACTAGTTGTCCCCACGCATGTGGGGGTGAACCGGCCGTTGAGGCGGTCGTACCCTCCTCAACGGACAGTTGTCCCCACGCATGTGGGGGTGAACCGGATAAAGCCCGGCGCCCTCATTCGGCACGTCATGTTGTCCCCACGCATGTGGGGGTGAACCGCCTCGGCGCGGACGCTTCCGCGCAACCTCGCGTGTTGTCCCCACGCATGTGGGGGTGAACCTCAGCAGCGTATGTAGAACCTCGACCGTATGGCTGTTGTCCCCACGCATGTGGGGGTGAACCGTCCCACGCTTTCGACAGCGAGTCCCCCAAAATCGTTGTCCCCACGCATGTGGGGGTGAACCTGCTGGAAGGCTCGAACCGGATTGGGCGCGGGGTAGTTGTCCCCACGCATGTGGGGGTGAACCGGGCTGGCTGACCACCATAATGTTGATTCAGGTAGTTGTCCCCACGCATGTGGGGGTGAACCGGCGCTGGGTGGCGTCCTCTCAGTCGCCGGCGGCGTTGTCCCCACGCATGTGGGGGTGAACCGCCTAATCCACCAGATTTGCGATCATGATAAATGTTGTCCCCACGCATGTGGGGGTGAACCGGATAGCCGGGTTTGGTATTGCAACTGCAAGGGCGTTGTCCCCACGCATGTGGGGGTGAACCGGGTACGGCGACACCCAAACCACGCAGTCGGTCAGTTGTCCCCACGCATGTGGGGGTGAACCGGTGATCGCGTCGTTGGTGAAGACATCGCCATTGGTTGTCCCCACGCATGTGGGGGTGAACCGCCGATACAAGCGATGATTGGAGCGGAGGACGCGGTTGTCCCCACGCATGTGGGGGTGAACCGGTAGGACTAGAATTGCCTACTGGAAACACGGAGCAAATCAGTTTGAGGTAGCATGGGCATGAACGCTGATATGAAAGCAGGTTGTATGCTTGTGATGTATCCTATTATATTTGTGCTTGCGATTACTCTCCATGCTATTGTATTTGTTTACGTGCTCAGATTTTTAGGGGTAGCAATATGACACAATCATTAGCTGTATTGGGCAGTATGGAAGATGTTGCCTGGAAAAGTAATGTCTCCTTAGCAGAAGTCTGGTTGCAAGTAGAAACAGTAATTGTTATAGACACATCAGGAAGCATGGAAGAAAGCGATGGAACCGACACTTCTCGTTATAGTCGAGCAGTGTTTGAACTAGAGAAACTGCAAAGCAAACTGTCAGGTAAAATAGCAGTAGTTGGATTTAGTGGGATTGTAAAACATTATCCTGGGGGTATTCCTGAATTTTTAGCAGAAAGCACTAACCTCACAGCAGCATTAAAGTTTGTACTTCCTTTTGATGGGGCAAGTAAGATCATACTTATTAGTGATGGAGAACCAGATAATCCTCAGACTGCATTAGCAGTAGCAGCCAAGTTTACTAGGTTGTCCCCACGCATGTGGGGGTGAACCGGCCAGAGACCTACGCCGGGAAATTGAAGCGGACGTTGTCCCCACGCATGTGGGGGTGAACCGTCGTTCAAGCTCGGAGACTCCGGCGATCTACTGTTGTCCCCACGCATGTGGGGGTGAACCGAAGCCAGGCATCTATCACGCGGGTTTTATGGGGTTGTCCCCACGCATGTGGGGGTGAACCGGTCACGATTGGGGACGAGGACTTCTACCCGCATGTTGTCCCCACGCATGTGGGGGTGAACCTGCGAGCCGGCCAGCTTCCGTCACGCTAACCGGCGTTGTCCCCACGCATGTGGGGGTGAACCGGCGTTTGAGAAGCTGGCTATCGGCGGCAACGTGGTTGTCCCCACGCATGTGGGGGTGAACCGCGTCTGGCGGTGGTTACGTTTGACGGGACCAACGTTGTCCCCACGCATGTGGGGGTGAACCGAACAGCTCGTGGGTGATAGACTGGCCGCCCTTTGTTGTCCCCACGCATGTGGGGGTGAACCGCAAGGAATCGGTCGAATGGCTCAAGCAGGGGGCGTTGTCCCCACGCATGCGGGGGTGAACCGAACGTGATCGACGCCTTACCCAGCTTCACGATAGTTGTCCCCACGCATGTGGGGGTGAACCGCGTCAGCCGGGGACGCATACTGGGAGGCCGTAGTTTGTCCCCGCGGCGTCTGGTCCCCTTCCCGGCGCGAGAAGGGGAAAGTGCCCTCTCCGCGTCGGAGAGGGCTAGGGAGAGGTTAGCCGGCGCGCTACATTGTGGCGGATAGCCGGCTCAACTCGCCCATCTTTGTCAAAGTGGCCTCGTTGGTTGGGTCGAGCGCCAGCAACAAGGTATGTAGGTCCAGCGCCTCAGAGTATCGCTTGGCGTTTTCTAGTAGCTCAGCCAGATTTCGTAGCGCGTCAACGTTGCGATGGTCGAGTTCCAACGCTCGGCGAAACGCCCCCTCGGCGGCAATGGTCTCGCCGGCCGCCTGTAATGCAGCGCCGAGACCGTTGAAAAAATCTGAGCGATCCGGCTCCAGTTGGGTCGCCCGCCTGAACTCGGCCACCGCCTGGGCCTTATCGCTCTGTTCTAGGGCGATGTAACCTAGATAGTAGTGAGCTGCTGCCAGGCCGGCATCAGCCTGCAAAGCCTGTCGGAAGCTGGCAGCAGCTTCTGGCAGATTTCCAATGCCAATCAAAGACCGCGCTTCCTCAAACAGTTCTAGCGCCTGCTGCCGGCCTCTGCCCGCTGCCTCGGCGGGCTGAACACCAGCTCGTTGATCTGGCGGAGGCTGAAGTGACATCGTTTCGTTTGACCGCCGCCAGTAAACTGCCGTCCAATCAGTTGGAATGATCTCATCTGTGATCCCCAATCTCTCACGGTAATCGAGCACCGCTTGCCGGCAGCCTGAAACTGCCCCATAGTCATCTACAATCAGATAACCGCCGACGGACAGCTTCGGATAAAGGTTCACCAGCCCATCCAAGGTGGATTCATACATATCTCCATCCAGCCGGACGATTGCCAGTCTCTCTATTGGCGCTTTGGGTAGGGTCTCGCGAAACCATCCCTTTAGGAAGCGGACCTGATCGTCAAGCAATCCATACCGCTCGAAGTTCGCTTTCACCTGATCGAGCGATATTGCGAGATATTTGTAAGTGTGAAGAGGATCCGAGGCATCCCAGGGGTACTTCTCAGGATTTGGAGGCGGGCAGGCCTTCGAATGAGTCTGCAACCCACACGCAGCGGTCTTTGACACCATAGGCTTTTAGGATCGCCCGCATGAATATCGTCCCCCCACCCCGCCACACGCCGGTCTCGATGAGGTCGCCAGGAACGCCGGTGGTTAGCACGTCTTCGACGCAAAAATGCAGGTTGTCCAGCCTTTTGAGACCCATCATGCTGTGGGCGATTCGAGGCCAATCGCGACCTTCCATTCGCTTTTGCGGGTCAAACGCTGGCCCTTCGTCAGGCCCGTAGATCCAGTTCGCCAAGCATCGCTTCATTAGATCGAGATATAGGCTCGTTGAAGACTCTTTTGACGTTGATTCAAATCCTGACGTTGAATTGTTGAGCCAATCGTCAGTCAGTTGAACCGCTGGCGGGGACTGAGCTGGCGTTGTTTTCTTAGGCAAGGTTTCTATTACCTCCACACGTTCGGGTAGGGGACAACAGTGTTGTCTGGGATTGAACCTACGCCTGATTAGCTTCCCGATCGGATAACCGGTCTTGAAGACTTCTATCTCCGAAGACAGTTGCCACTTCTTTCGGAATATCTCCCAATTAGTCCGCATAGCCTGGTGGTAGTCCACTCCCGTGTCCTCAAATGTCCGCTGGCCGAAGTGATGAATGAACACCTCGCGCACAATCGCGCAGCGGTAGCCGGCTATATTGGCGCGGACGCATAGGTCCTCATCCTCAAAATTGCCGTTACCAAAACGCTCGTCCAGGCCGCCGATGCGCTCGATAACCGACCGCCTGATGAACATGCAAAACCCGATGACCTTGTTTACCTGCTCCACCTGGCCGGCCTGCTTTTGATAATGCTCGCGGGCGAATTCCTCGATTCCGGCCGGTGTATCGTAACGAGCCTCGGCGACTTTCTGGTCACCGGTAACATTGTTTGAGCAGGGGCCCAGTATTCCTAGTTGTGGGAACGCCGCAGCAGCGTTCACCATCCGCTGCGCCCAGTGTTCGGTCACTATCGTATCGTTATTCAATAGGACCACGTACTCGCCACCGGCCACTTTGATGCCTTGATTGCAAGCCTTCGCGAAGCCGGCGTTTTCCCGGTTGGTGATGATCCGCGCGTCCGGAATCGTCCTCAGATATTCGGCGGTGCGATCAGCCGAATCGTTGTCAACAAAGATCAACTCGTAGGGAATGTTAGTATTCTTGCGGATGCTCTCGACGCAAAGACGGGTGTAATTTAGCTGATTGTGGACCGGGACAACTATCGAAACAATCGCGCTGGACGGAGCCGTGTCAGCAAGGGTGGTGGCTGAACGTGGCGTCGGCGTGAACCATTCAATGCCCCAAAGCTCCAGTGGCGGCGGGACCTTCCTGACGCCATAGTAGTTCTCCAGCTTGCGTTGCAGGGCGTCGGTGCTTTCCTGGACCAATCGCTTGGAACGTTCAGGCGACAAGGATTTGAAGCTCGCTTGGCTCTGGTGGTGGACAAATATGTCGGTAGCTACCAACAAGCGGTAGCCCCGCGTCCGCAGACGCCAGGACAACTCCAGGTCATCATTACCCAGGAATAGGGTCTCGTCGAGCGTCCCTTCCGTTTCGAATATCCGGCGCGGGACCATCAAACAGAATCCGATGAGTAACCTGGTCTCCACAGATTTTCCGCCGTTCTGTCGAAAGAGGGAGTCGCTGATCTGGTCAACTGTCGTCTCGCCGGCAATCTGGCCCTGGTAATAAAGTGGAAATCTCTGCAGGCCGGCCACCTGGTCAGAAAGCGGTCCAACCGCGCCAACATCATCGCGGAAATGGGCCGCCAGCCGGCTCAACCATCCGGTTGAGGGGATCACGTCCGGATTTAAGAGCACGACGAAATCACCGCTGGCGACCGAGATGCCCTGGTTTGCCGCTCTGGAGAAACCAAGATTGTCTACGTTTTCTATCAGCGTGGAGTGAGGATGGCTAGCGGCGTGTCGCATCACCAGCGAGACGGTACTGTCGCTCGAAGCGTTATCTATAACTATGATCTCAATCGCTTCGTTGACGCTGGCGCGGACCAGGTGATTGAGACAATCGAGGATGGTTGATTCCGAATTGAACGTAACGATGATGATTGAGAAATGGGGCCGGGACAACTGCTAGCTCTTCCCTGGAGTTGAGTCGAGGCGACCGTATTCCTTGAGCACTTGTCATCTCGCCTGGCCATTCTAGACAGGAATAGGCCGATTTGTCGAGAAATGTCAGATCGGCCGCCGGCCAACTGGCATCAAGTTGATCAAGATTCTATGCCAGCCGGGCCGTCCGGCCGATCCACACGCCTACTATGACTATTGGAGCTACCTTGCCGATTCAGCCTCGATCTACCGTAGCAGTGTCAGCACCGACTGAGGCAGCGCATTGGCTTGAGCCAGCACTGCGGTGCCGGCCTGTTGCAATATCTGCGACTTGGTAAACTCAACGGTCTCAGCCGCCACGTCCAAGTCACGTATGCGGGACTCAGACGCTCGGAGGTTTTCAGTCGCCACCTGTAGAATAGGAGATAGTATGTTCCAAGCTGCCCTGCTGAGCGCCCAAAGTGGCGCGTTGGCTTGAGACGGTATCCAAGGCGCTGTCCAAAATGGTTATCAGATTTTGAGAAGCGCTGGACGAGCTAACGTCGGGCGAAGTTATACCAAGCAAGGTTGGACTGATTTCGCCGAAGTTTATGGTCATCTGATTGGAGGTCCCAGCGTCGGCGCCGAGCTGGATAAAGGTCGAGCCG